>CAZDYR010000237.1:0-4798 GCA_964509625.1 uncultured Smithella sp.
GCCGGGCGGGCACGGTGCATCTGGGCGGATCTCATGAAGAGATTGCCGCCGAGCTTCAAGACGTTTGCGCCGGACGGCTGCCGCAAAAACCGTTTATCGTCCTTGCGCAGCCGACGCTTTTTGACGACTCGCGCGCGCCGGAGGGAAAGCATACGGCCTGGGCCTATTGCCACGTGCCTAACGCCTGCGACAAAGACCTCTCGGAAGTTATCGAGAAGGTCATAGAGCAATATGCGCCGGGATTCCGGGATTGCATTTCAGGACGTCATGCGTTTTCCGCCGTCGGGATGGAGCGGCACAACGCCAACTATATGGGAGGCGATATCGGCGGCGGCGCTGCCGATTGGCGTCAGCTCTTCGCGCGGCCTGTCGCGTCGTTCAATCCTTACCGGACCTCCCGCAACGACGTCTATCTGTGCTCGTCTTCCACGCCCCCCGGCGGTGGAATTCACGGCCTGTGCGGCTACCGGGCCGCCCGCGTCCTGTGTCGCTCGCTGCAAGGAGACGCCTGATGCGCTTTGGCCTGTGTTGCCTGTTTAAAAATGAACCGGTTTCGTTTCGCACCGTCACGGCCAAAAGCCTGCTGACGCTGCCGCGGGACGGGCAACTGCAAAAGCTCTCGGAAATCTGCTTTCACAATGCCATGAACCTGCATCTGGCGCTTGAAGCTGTTCAGCGCCTGGGAATCGGGGCTTTCCGCATCATGTCGCCGCTTTTTCCGCGCATGACGCATCCGGCGGTGGGGTACCGTCTGGAGGATCTCCCGGCAGGAAAGAATATCACGCAGAAGCTGGAGGCGTCCCGGATATTTGCCCGCACAAACGATATTCGTCTCAGTTTCCACCCCGACCAGTTTATCGTCCTTTCATCCCCGCATGCGAAGGTCGTTGCGAACTCTCTTCGTGAACTCGAATATCACGGGATGCTGGCCGATGCCGTGGGGGCGAGCGTCATCAACATTCATGCCGGCGGCGTGTACGGGGATAAAGTCCAAACCCTGCAACGTTTGAAAGATGTTTTGCCCCATCTGTCGGAAACCGTCAGAAAAAGGCTGACGCTGGAAAACGATGATGTCAGCTACACGCCAAGAGACCTGTTGCCTTTCTGCGAACGTTTTTCGATTCCGTTTGTCTATGATGTTCACCATCACCGCTGCCATCCGGATGATTTGTCGATTGAGCAGGCGACAATCCTGGCGGAAGATATCTGGAAGGACGCCGGACGGGAACTCTACGGACATCTCTCATCGCCCCGCAGCGGGTGGCAGGGAGGCAATCCGAAGCCCCATGCCGACTATATCGATCCGGCTGATTTCCCCGAATGCTGGCGGGGACGAAAGATGACGGTTGATGTGGAGGCCAAGGCAAAGGAGCTGGCGGTCATTGCGCTGATCAATCAAATGAAGGGCCGACTTGATGCACTTGATCCATGAATATTTTCATCATCGTTTGCGCGGAAAGAAATTTCTCTTTGAGTATGATAAGGCTTTTATTGTATGTAAACATTTAAATGTTATTCAGTCATGAAGGAGATATTTCCATGTCAAAGGACCTTATGCCCCGTGTCATGAAACAGGATATCGGGGACGCAGAACTATCCTATCTTCAGTATGAGGGAGACGGGCCCACGATGGTTCTTCTGCATGCCACGGGTTTTCTGCCGTGGCTATGGCACCCCATTGCCCGCGAGCTCGCCCCCGAATGCCGGATTATTGCGCCGTACTTTTGCGACCACCGGGAATCCGACCCGGAAAAGGGAGGCTTAAGCTGGCAGGTCATTGCAGAGGATCTGGCAAACTTATGTAAAGCCCTCGATCTTGACCGGCCCTGCATGGTGGGGCACTCCATGGGCGCCACCGTCATCACGCTGGCCCATGGCGCTTTTGGCTTGGAGACGCGGGGCCTGATCCTTTTTGAGCCGATCTTTCTGCCGGAAGATTTTTACAAGATGCAGATCCCCATCGACGGCCATCCCCTGGCCTCTAAAGCCATCCGCCGCAAAGACTTCTGGAATGACCGTCAGGAGGCGCTTGCCTACCTGCGATCCAAGGCGCTGTTCAGGAATTGGGATGAAGAAATGCTTCATCTGTATATCACCTATGGCATGAAAAGCCTGGATGCAGGGGGCCTTCAGCTGACCTGTTCGCCGCAGCGCGAGGCATCGTTGTTTATGGGCGGCGCGCACTTCAATCCCTGGCCGATCCTGTCCAGGGTGACCTGCCCCACCCTCGTCCTGGAAGGGGAAATGAGCGAAAACCGGGCCTTCATCGACCTGCCCAAAGCGACCCGCATGTTCGCGCAAGGCGCCTACAAGCTGGTCCAGGGCGCCGGCCACCTCATCCCGCAGGAAAAGCCCGGGGAGTCACTCGAAATCATTAGAAGTTTCGTTGGCCGCCTGTAAGAAATATGGTTTGCTTCCTGTGTTGCCGGAATACAAAGAGGAGGGAAATATAATGTGTCATAAGTATCTGATCGCAATCGGTCTTGTCCTGATGCTACTTTCCGCTTGTTCATACGATGCGTCCCAAAAGGGAACCTTTATGAAGAATTATTACGAAGCTCTAAAGAAGACGGATCCGCGGCAAGTTGCATTCTTGAAGGCCGCATCCGATGAGGAGAAAAAGGCTGTCCAGCAGTTCAGGGAATTCTATAAGGTCTTCTCGGCAGCGAGAATCCGCAGCGACGTAAGGACCCTCTACCGCGAGGACGCCTATTTCCGCGACGGCTTCCGGGAAGTACGGGGCATCGACGCCATTGAGAAGTATTTCGTCAGCTCGACGGAAGCCTTTTTGGAATGCACCTTTGACATCCAGGATGTCGCCGTTCATGAAGGCAACTATTATTTCCGCTGGGTCATGACGCTGGTCTTGAAGCGCAGCAAAGACGAACGTATTCAGATCGCGGGCATGTCTCACGTCCGCTTCGACGAACGGGGCAAAATTATTTTTCATCAGGATTACTGGGACACGGGCATTATCTATGAAGAGGCCCCGGTTCTGGGAAGACTGATCACCTGGATCCGTAAACGAATCTGAGCCTGGAAAACGAAATCCCGGCCAAACCATTTTAATTCATGAGGAGTCTGCAATGGAAAATACTGAAAAGAAGCGGATTGCGGTTGTGGGCGCCGGGGTGGCGGGCATTGTCGCGGCGTATCTGCTGTCACGCAGGCACGACGTGACCCTTTTTGAGAAAAACGATTATGTCGGCGGCCATACCAACACGATTGCCGTCAATCATGAAAGCGGCTCCGTCATTCCTGTGGATACGGGATTTATCGTTCTTAACGACCGGACGTATCCGCTCTTCAACCGTTTTTTGACGCAACTGGGCGTCGCGATCCGGAAAACCGACATGTCGTTCAGCTATATGGATGGAAATTCGAATCTGCAATACGCAAGCACGGGCTTCCGCAGTATCTTCGCTCAGCGCGCCAATATTTTTTCGCCGTCCTTCTGGCGGCTGCTGTATGGCATTTTGCGATTTAATCGCGTGACGCGCGAAAGACTCCACGAAGGCGCCCTGAAGGGCCTGACGATTGACGAACATCTGCGGCGGGAAAACATAAGCGATATGGTCACAAAAGCCTTTGTTCTTCCCATGGCCGGCGCCATCTGGTCCGCGCCGGACGGAAACATCCGCGAATTTCCCGTCGAAACCTTCGCGCGTTTTTACGAAAACCACGGCCTTTTGTCGCTTTCCGATCATCCCCAATGGTATTACATCGAAGGAGGCAGTCAGGCCTATGTCCGGGCGTTTCTGAAAACATTTACCGGCCGTGTTTTCATTTCCTGCCCGGTCGAAGCCATCGTCAGAACGGACCGGGACGTTGTTTTAAAGATGCAAAACGCTGAAGAGCGCTTTGACAAAGTCGTCATCGCCGCCCACGCCGATCAGGCTTTCAGGCTGCTGTCCGACCCCACCGGCGAAGAAACCCGCCTGCTTGCCGTCTGGAAATACGCATCGAACCGGACGATTCTTCACAGCGACCGCTCTTTTTTGCCGCCCGTGCGGCGCGCCTGGGCTTGCTGGAACTACGTGCGGGCGGCGGGCGTCCATAACGATTCACCGGTCACGCTGACATACGACATGACGCGACTTCAGCGTCTGCCGTGCCGTGACCGGATTTGCGTCACACTCAATCCCTGGAAGCAGGTATCACAGGACAGAACCATCCGGGAATTCAATTACGACCATCCGATGTACAATTTTGACGCGCTCCATTCGCAGCAGGCGCTTCCCTCCCTCAACGGGCGGAACAACACCTATTTTTGCGGCAGTTACTTCGGCTATGGTTTTCATGAAGACGCGGTGCGTTCGGCCGTGGACATCGGGAAACTTTTTGCAATCGAGCTATAGCACATGAAAAAAGACAAGCCCTATAATGATCAGCAACCCCTGTCGTCGATGATATACGAGGGGTATGTGGAGCACCAGCGTAAAAAGCCGAAGGAGCATGCGTTTCGGTACGGGCTGTATTTTTACTGTTTTGATCTCGACGAGCTTCGCTATCTGGATCGAACAATGCCGCTGTTCGGCTACAATCGTATTCGTCCCGCATCGATCTTCGACAAAGACTATCTTGACGAAGGAAATGAAAGCATCCGGCAGAAAGTGGAAAAACGGCTGGCCGGACAGGCCTTCGCCCCGGAAATCGCCCGGATTTTTCTGGTCACGTCAGCGCGCTATTTGAACTATATCTTCAATCCGGTCAGCTTCTATTATGTTTTGAGCAAAAGTAATCAACTGCTGTGCGTTCTGGCCGAAGTCAATAACACCTTTGGCGAAAAGCATCTTTA
>CAZDYR010000238.1:0-4773 GCA_964509625.1 uncultured Smithella sp.
CTCCTCACTTTCGTTGATTCTTTGATCCATTAGTCATGAAATGACATTTTTACCGACAAGACACTATACAACGAGTGTTCGATGCATGAATTATTTTGCCGTCGCTGTTTTGTCAAGTCATATTTTCAATTTACGTTGACAGGCTGAATAGTTTTATTGTAGAAACACCACGTCTTTTTGAAAGGATTGCCATGAAATCAATAAGAAAAAACACAAATTCCGACAGTGAATCCAAGCCTCGCAGGAACAACACTCTTTATCAAAAAAGACAAATGCAAATCATCAAAAAAGCAACAAAACTCTTCATCAAAAAAGGTTACGCGCAGACATCCATGCGCGAAATTTCCAAGGCTACGGGCATTGATATCCGCAATCTGTACTATTTCATTAAAAGCAAAGATGAAATCCTTTTTCTGGTCTGCCAGATGATTCACTCCCCGATGATGATGATTGTGAATAATCCGCAAATCATGGACATTGACGATCCCGCCGAACAGCTTCAAACAGTGATTCATGAGTTGATTGACTTCGGCTACGAGTACGGTCAGGAAATTCTGCTGATGTACAGGGAATCCAAGTCGCTTTCCAAGCCTTTGCGAAAAATCATCTTTAACCAGGAAAGACTTCTGGTTGAAAGAATCGAAGAAATTCTGAAAAAAGGAAAGGAAAGAAAGATCTTTCAATTTGAAGACTCTTCCTTTGCCGCCAATTTTATCGTTTACGGATTCTCCATTCACCCCCTGCGGCAGTGGAACATGAAAAAATACTCCAAGCAGGAATTGATGGCTTTACTGGAGAAAGAGCTTATGAGGACGGTGATGGTTTAACGGAGTTTGTCTTTTTAAACCAGACTAAGATAAGAAAGCCGGGATTGAATCAATCCCGGCTTTTATTTTTCCGCCACCTGGCCTTGCTTTTCGCTTAAAATGGATAACGCGTTAAAAAGCCTGCAAGAATGGCACGCGCGTTTCCTGAAGTAGCGGCCGCGTTACCCCTTTTCAGTCCGTTCCTAGACGATAAATTTCTTCACGCCGCGGAGGATTTCTTCCGTCTCCCTGGCAATGGTCTGGACCAAGTCCTCTACTTTAGGCATACTGCTGATGCGCTGAGCAACTTCCCCGGCGGCCATCATCGCCATTGACTTATCCCCTTCGCAAACGGCTTTGATGGAGTCTTTCTCAAATGCGATCAGACTTTGAGCTTCCGGGCTTGCATAATCATCCGGGAATCCCAGAAAAATACCGGGAGATTTTTTCAGGGTATTAACGGCATGTTCAGAACTGCGCGGGTTTTTAATCCACCGTGCGGGACCGACGAAACCGCGGGCCACCAATGTTGAACGGTCGCCTGCTTCCACGACGGCCTCTTTCCAGATCTGATGGAAGTCGCTTTCCTGTGTCGCCAGAAAGCGCGTCCCCATCTGAGCGCCGTCTGCGCCCAGAACCAACGCCGCCGCAAGCGTCTTGCCGTCGGCATACCCGCCGGCGCCGCACACGAGAGTATTCTCATCGGAAACAGCTTCCACGACGGCGGGAAGCAGGATCATGGAGTGGACCGGTTCCCAGGACGTATGGAACCCGCCTTCGTGTCCGGACGCAACAATAACATCCACGCCGGCCTTCTTGCAGCGTTGCGCGCCCTTGACGGAAGGAACAACATGCATCCAGGTAAATCCCGCGCCTTTGATCTTGTCTTTCCAGCCGACGGGATCGCCGGCGGAGGTAAAGATCACTTTGAAATTATTCTTCATATCCGGATTTTCTTCACGCACACGGATGGCCGTATCAACAATAGTATTGGCCTGGGTCATCAGCTCCGCGGATACCATGACATTGATGCCGAAGATGCCGCCTTTGTCCTTGACCAGGCGATAAGTGCGTTTCAGCAGTTTTTCCATGACGGCCACCATATCGTCGTCCATGGTGGCATCCGCCGTCTGGATGAAGGCCTTATAGATCCAGGGCTGATTTTCCTTGTCGAAAAGGCCGCTGGTGGAAAGTAATCCCAAAACACCGGCATTGGCTGCCGCGACACAAAGATTGTTGTTGGAAAACGGGCCCATGCCCGCCTGGATGATGGGATATTTGATCCCCAGCTTTTCGGTAAGTCTTGATTTGATCATAATAAATCTCCTTTATTTTAATTGATTATTGGTTCATTTCATATTCGCCGGCAAGCGGCGCCACATATTTTTTCCAGACCCGGTCGTATTGGGCGGCATCACCCTGGGATTTGATCAGCATGATTTCTCTGCAGTAAGCGCGCTGCTCATCTTTTGTGTTATCCATGCCGTAAATTTGAAGCGCGAAGCGGGAAAAGTCGCGGATCATGAATTCAAAGATCTGGTTGATGATGTCGGCGTCCATGTTGCTTAATTCGCACTGCTCCAGAATAAGCTGGCCATAGACCACCACCGAGAACATCTCTCCCAGCGGAAGGGAGAAAGATGAATCCGCATCCTGGTTTTTATCCGGTCCGGCTTTTTCCAGCAGCTCTTTAAAATATTCAATCTGTTTCATAAAGATCTGGACATTAGGCAGGCGGGCAAATGCCTGAAACACCGGTCTGTAATCGTGGAACTGCACAGTGCCCAGACCTTTGGTCGGCCCCTGATTGAAAATAAACAGGTCGTCCTTGGGAGCCAGATCGGGCATCACTTTATCATAGGGTTTCGGATTGAAGAAATAGTTCTTCATGAATTTACGGATCAGTTGAACATTCACATGGACCGTTCCTTCCAGTTTGGAAGGCCCCCGGACCTCGCTGGTCGCGGTGAAGAAATAGGTATCCTTTTCAAAACCTCTGGCGGCGATGACATCCCACAGAAGGGCCATCACTTCCTCGGACTGAAGGGTTACTTTCATTTTGCTGGTCGGATTGTAAAGCATGTAACGCCGGTCGTCTTTCGATGCGTTGCGGAAATAATCCGTCGCCCGGCGCTGATACATTTTCATCCCCATGAGCCTCAGCCAGGCTTCCATAAAATTGCGGCGCACATGCGGCATGTCCGTGACAGGCTTGCCGTAAAGGATACGGTTCGATGCGTGGGTGATCGCTTCATAAAAACTGTGTTCGTTCATGGCGATCGAACAGGGGGCAATATTGAATTTGCCGATATTGACGGTATTGAGCGAACAGTCCCAGGCGTGCGATCCCCGCGACAAAATGTCCTCTTCGGTAATCGGATAATCATGCAGAGCGAAATTGGAAACGTACTGCTGGTGTGAGATGACGTTTTTTTTCAGTTCATAGGCTTTATTGAGATAATTGGTCACAAAGAAGACATAATCGTCCGTACCGTCTTTTATTTTGCCGAAGGTGGAGACCATTTCGGCTTCATTGCCGTTGCCGATGTAGTATTTTTCTCCATTGGCGACCCAGGCGCCGTCTTTTACCGGAGTCAGCGTGGTTTCGGTGGCGTAGATATCAGCGCCGTGCGTGCGTTCGGAAAGTCCGAAGGCGAAAATGGCGCCCTTCTTCAGTAAGGCGGCGGCCTTTTTCTTGGCCTTCTCATTGGAACTCATCCAGATGGGACCCAGCCCCAGAATACTGACTTGAAAACAATACCAGTAACCGGATCCGTAAAAAGCCAAAAGCTCGCTGTATTCACTGTTGCGGGCCGTATCCCAGCGGCAATCGGGATCTCCATCGGCATAGGCTTTGGGAGTGAGCAGTTTAGCAAAAATCTGTTCGCGGCCGACAAAATCGACAAAATTCTTGTACCAGACCTTTTTATGAAAATCGTCGGTGATTTGGCTTTTACCGATTCCTTCAAAGAAGGCAATGGTTTTATCCATGATGGCTCTCGAACCCTCATCGGACATTAAAGACAGGTACTTTTTGGGCTGCAACAAATAATTCATGACGACTCTCCGCTGACTGGTTATTTCCAGGCTTTTAATAATTCCGCGTCCGGCCGTGCTTCATACAACGGACGTTGGTTGTTGCAAATAATTTGGCGGACTGTTTTTGTCAAGGCCTTTTTCGAATTTGGCCTCAAAAAGACTTGATTAACGCGCCGAAGTTCTCGGAAAACAACAGGAACCCACTTTTTTTAATCACTGCAGCACCGGGAGATGAACCGCACAAAATAATACTTGACAGAGGGACATTATCCATTTTAACAACCAACGCTCGTTGTATTACATCGGGACTGCATTCTAAGGAGAATATTATGACCATGAAAACAAGTAAAATCACCGTATCGCGAGGAACATTCAATGTTCGGGACCGGGGAAACAAGGACGGATTTCCCGTTGTCATGATTCACGGATGGCCGGAAAGCTCTTATTGCTGGGAGGGCGTAACCGAATTTCTTGATCCGAACTGGCGAGTCATCGCGCCGGATTTGCGCGGACTTGGCGACAGTGAACGCACCCTGGATGTCAAAGCTTATCAGAAAGTGGAACTGGCCAAAGATATCATCGAAATTCTCGATGCGATGAACATCAAGGACTTTTTCCTCGTCGGCCATGATTGGGGCGGTATTGTGGCCCAGGAACTGGCTTTCCTTGTTCCCGGCCGGGTAAAGAAGTTTGTCATCATGAATATTCCCATCCTGACCAACGTCAAAGGCGCGGAAGAAGTGGCGAAAGCCATGATCGCCATCAGGTACTTCCCTTACTGGTATCAGTATTTCCAGATGCAGCCGTACCTGCCGGAAGTCATGATCAAAGGCAACGAAAAGCTCTGGGTCAGCTTTTTCTTCGGCCAGAAAGGCAAAGACGGCATTATTCCGAAAGAAGCCATCGCCGAATATATCCGCTGCTACAG
>CAZDYR010000239.1:0-4760 GCA_964509625.1 uncultured Smithella sp.
CAGGAAACAACGATGCGCTTACTCGCCAATGCGGCGGCGGCTACGCTTCCCGGGGCGCCCCAGTACTGGGCGTTTCCAAATTTGTCGCAGCGTTGCACATGAACGATGCACACATCAGGATTGGCCGCCGGTACCGTCAAGTGATCCTTGCCGGTATAGGGACACTTAATCACGCGGAATTTGTCTTCACCCAGAAAACTTCTTTTATGGAAGAGGTCCGTGACCATGGCGCCTTCCAGAACCTGGATATAGGAAAAGCCGTGCATCCCCGCCATCAGGCGTGCATTGTACTGAAAGTTTGTATAGTCCTCAATTTCCAGGGTACCCGCATTCAACCCCCGCTCCACAGCTGAACCACCCTTCTTGCCCCCCGCCCTCAGACAGTAAGTCGTTACCAGGCGATCCACGCAACCGGCGCCGACAATGGTCTCGACATCGAAAATGCCCGATTGCGAATAAAGAGTCAAACCTTTCCGGCCCTGCCGAATAACCTCATAGACAAGTTCAGCGCAGCTTCCCACGGTATAATTACCGATTACCAGTTGGTCGCCGTCATGGACGAACTTGCCGATTGCTTCTTTGGCACTCATGACCTTACCGTTCATTTCTGCCATACACACCCCCTAGCTTTTCCGAATAGAGTTGGAATTCATACGATACTCCATGAGAAGATATAAATCATGGAGTATCGCACATAATCGACTTCACAGTATCGAAACAAATGTTATCAGGAGACGTCATGGAGACCATACCACTCGGCATTAGCCCATCCCATGATAAAAAAACTGACGCTTTTCACTGGATAATACTTTTGCATCACACTTCCAGATATTTAGCGCGGACCTCGTTATTGTTTTTGAGTTCCTCGACGGATCCGCTGTAGCCGACATGGGCCTTGCCCATCAGATAGACGCGATGCGCCAGAGACAGGGCCACTTTCAGGTTGTGTTCCACCAGCAGGATGGATACGCCCGCTTTGTTGATCTCCGCCAGAACATTGCGCACCTCCTGAACCATGATCGGCGCCAGACCCTCCGACGGTTCATCCACCAGGAGCAGCCGCGGATTCCCCATCAGGGCGCGGCCGATCGACAGCATCTGCTGCTCGCCGCCGGACAGAAACCGCCCCTGCGAGTTGCAGCGTTCCCCGAGCTTCGGAAAGTGACCATAGATGCGATCCGTCGTCCAGACGTTGGGATCGTCGGGGTTTTTGATCTTGCCGCCCTTGATGCCCAGAAGCAGGTTGTCATGAACGGAGAGTTCCGGAAAGATGCGCCGCTCTTCAGGAACGTAGCCGATGCCCGCCTGGGCCGCTTTAAAAGGAGGAAACCCCAGAATCTCGTTTCCTTCAAAAAGCACCGATCCGGATTTGGCTTTGCACAGGCCCATAATGGTTTTCAACGTCGTGCTCTTTCCCATGCCGTTGCGGCCCAAGAGGGCGACCAGTTCCCCCTGGGCAACATTCACCGAGACCCCCTGCAAGACATGGCTTGCGCCGTAAAATGTATTTAAGTCTTTAACTTCGAGTAACATATGTATTCACCTTCATTGACATTCTTTGTTAAATGTTTTTAAGGCTTTGCAAAAAGTGCCAGAGGCAACGCAGCATATGGCCTTTTTCCGGAGCCGCTTCATCTTAGACCTCCAGATCGCCGAGATAGGCATCCTTCACATCCTGGTTGATCCGGATCTCAGCCGGCGGCCCCGAGGCCAGGATCTTCCCGTAGTGCAAAACCGTAATCCGGTCGGCAATGGAGAAAACCACGTCCATGTCATGCTCGATGATGACCACGGTCTTGCCTTCCGTCAGCTTCCGGATCAGGGCCACCGCGTTATGGGTCTCATCACGCGACATGCCCGCCGCGAATTCGTCGAGTAAAACCAGCTCCGGATCGGTGGCCAGAGCCATGCTGATCTCGAGCGCCCGCGCCTTGCCATAGGACAGCATGCTGGCGGGGACATTCCGTTCTTTGATCAATCCGATGCGCTCCAGCACCATCTCCGTCTCCTGGGTCACATCCTTCATGCGATCCACGCTGCGGAAAAGATTGAAGCGGATCCCCCGTTTGGACAGAATGGCCAGACGGACATTCTGAAACGCCGTCAGGTTGGTGAAGGTACTGGTAATCTGAAAGGAACGGCCCATCCCGATGCGCGCCAGCTGATGCGGTTTGTAGCCGGTGATGTTCTTTCCTTTGAAAAATACTTCCCCGTGGCTGGGTTTGTACGTTCCCGTTATGGTATTAAACAGCGTCGTCTTACCGGCCCCGTTGGGACCGATGACGGCGTGGCGTTCTCCTTCTTTGATCTGCAGATCGATGCCGAAGAGCACCTTTAATCCGTTAAAATCGTGATGCAGGTCTTTGGTTTCCAGAATGTTCATGACGTCTTCTCCTTTTCAGCACTTGCGGCCGGGGCCGAAAAATACTTCAGCTTCAGCATCTTGATAAACCCGGTCAGTCCCTGAGGAGCAAACATCACGACCAGGATCAGGATCGCCCCGGTGACCAGTTCCACCCGGTCCGTAAACCGGATGACGATCTCCTCCAGAATCTGGAAGATCGCCGTCCCCCAGATCGGGCCGAAGAAACTGCCCACCCCGCCGATCATCGACGCCATAATCGGGGTAAAGGAAACTAATGCCCCCAGAGAACCATCCGCCGAAACCAGGTTGTGGAACAAGGCGTAAACGGCGCCGGCCATCCCGGCAAAGGCGCCGGAAACCACGTATATGACGGCCTTGGTCTGGGGAACCTTGTAGCCCAGGTAATCTATCCGTTTGGCGTTGTCCCGGATCCCCACCTGGATCTGACCAAAGGGCGTCTTCGTGAAAAACCACATCAGCCAGAGGCTGATGCCTAAAACGACAATGGCCAGATAATAAAAATTGGCCGGATGATCTTTCATGGGCAGGGACAGGATGCCGGGGATATTAAAAGCCGGTATCGGGAAATTGCCGATCCCGTCCTCGCCGCCGGTGATGTTCCGCAATTTAAGCGCCAGAACGTAAAAGAGCTGTCCGAAGGCCAGGTGCAGCATCGCAAAGGCCGTCCCTTTCACCCGCGTGACCAGGGGTGTTAAGATCATCGCCAGAACAATCGCCGCCAAAAACCCGATCCCGATTGCCGGTAAAAGCGAGATCCCTTCAATATGCTTCAACGCCAGAGCCGTTCCATAACCGCCGGCGCCGAAAAACATGGCGTGGCCGAAGCTTAAAAGCCCCGTGTAGCCCAAGAGCACATTCAGGGAAACGGCATAAACGGCAAAGACGGCAAAGGTGACAAAAATGTTGGTGTAATAGATGCCGAACATCATCGGGAAGAAAGCCAGAAGGACGATCAGCACCGCCCACAAAATGATTTTAGTTATTTTAGTCTTCATTCTTCCACTCCAAATAATCCGTTAGGCCGAAACGCCAGGACGATCGCCATAAAGCCCACCATCAGGACCGGTGCCAACTGAGAAAGGAACTGAACCCCGAAAGAACTCAAGAGACCGAAAATGATGGAAACGATAAAAGCACCCGCCAGACTTCCGAAGCCTCCCGTCACCACGACGATAAAGGCATCCATGCCCACCTGGTCGGCCAATCCCGGGAAAACCGTCAGAATCGGCGCAATCGCGACCCCGGCCACTCCGGCCAGCCATGTCCCGATGCCGAAGACCGCCATGAAGACCACGGGGATGTTGATCCCCAATGCGTTCACCATGTCCCGGTCGGAAACGGCTGCGCGGACGATCTTGCCCAGGCGCGTTCCGTAAAGCAGCAGCACCATAAACACCAGGACCACCACGGCCAGGCCGATGACAAACAAACGATAGATCGGATACTCCAGGCCCCCCACCGACACCATCCCCGTCAAAATGGGTGGAACCTGGACGGGAAGGCTCTCCGTGCCCCAGAAGATCTTGACAAAGGCCAGGATGACCTGGGCGATACCCAGGGTTAGGATCAGTTCACCCAGATGGCCGAACGCATGGGTCCGCCGCAAAAAGATCTTTTCCATCAGAATGCCGAATATGGCGGTAAAGACCGGCGCTACAAGTAGCCCCAGCCAGAAGTTGCCGGTGATCTTTACCACCTGGTGACAAAAATAGGCCGACAGCATGAAGAATGAGGCATGAGCCAGATTCAAAATGCCCATCATCCCGAATATGATGTTCAGCCCTGAGGCAATCAAAAACAGAATCATGCCATACGCGATTCCGTGGATTGCCTGCGATACGTACATCGAGGTTGTTGGATCCATAAGAATATTCTCCTTTAAAAACATAGACTGCATGAAGCAGTTTGAATCTTAATGTCTGATTGAATAAAGTTAATGGAAACTGGCCAATAATACAAATTCATTATTTATTGAGCATCTATTCACCATCAACCGCAAAGACATATTTTCCCGCATGACGTTATTCTGTGCATTGCCCGTGACGTCGAATATCGGGTTGATCATATCCGGATCATATCCGGGCCGTTCCGGGATCAATTATCCAAAAAAAGGACGGATCCGCATCTGAGCATGCTGCGAGACCGGATGTCAAATCAATTAGCCGTGTGGCCTGAACGGATTTTCTTCCATGAGCCATTTTCCATTTTTTTTCAACTAATATTTACTGGGCCTGTGTCCGCTTCATCATCTTGGCGATAGCCAGTTCAACAGCGATGCCTTTGCCCGCGGATTCCGAGGGTGCAAACCGCCGGATAAAATTGATCTCGTCATCCGTTGGTCTTTCCGTTTCGGTTAGATCAGTCGATACCTTCA
>CAZDYR010000240.1:0-4715 GCA_964509625.1 uncultured Smithella sp.
GCTTAAAAAAATGTAAGGCAGCTCCATCAGGTTGGCGGGAATAAAATCGACTTTGCCTTCCGCGATTTCTTTGCTGATGCTCTCGCCGATATTAAAAGTCTTTAATCGAAATTGCCTGTAATCGTTTTGTGAAGAAAGATAACGGCCAAGCGTAATGAGCTGAATGATTTCAAGATCGCGGATATTCCGCGCATTGGACGCGGCGATGGCCGACAGGGTTTTCCCCGGGGCCGCAACCCCGCTGGAAACAAATATTTTTTGTCCGGGCTTGAATTTTTCCAGCAGTTTGTCCGTGCTGATGATTTTGGCGCGATAGTCAATGCCTGACGACGTTGTATTATTTTCCATGACGTTTACCCTGCCTTATCCGTCCATATGATGGATCATATAAATAATTCAGTCTGTTGGGTCCGATAGTGTTCTGTTATTAATATTACACGGGAAAGGCCGGACATGCAAATAATAATCCTTCACATCCGTCAGGTCTTGCCTTCTGTCCATCGTCAAAATAAGCGCTCAGCCGGGGGATCAGACCACCTGTCGGCCGGCTCCTGAAACCTGAATTTGTGACGGATGACACAACCTGCATTAAACTTCATTGCA
Source organism: uncultured Smithella sp. (assembly GCA_964509625.1). GTDB lineage: Bacteria > Desulfobacterota > Syntrophia > Syntrophales > Smithellaceae > UBA8904. The sequence goes on from CAZDYR010000240.1 coordinate 604, forward strand.
AAAAATGCCGAAATATATGAAAATACAAGCATCAAAACGGAACCACTTGAATCCATCACTTGAAAATGGAGAAGAACACCCATGGTTGAAAAGAGCAGTCGACAGTATCAGGAAGAAATAAAGACCATTCGGCGTCAACTGGTTAATGCTGACCAGCTGAAAGCTGAGAATTTGCGGACGATTGAAGAGCTCAGAGAAGATCAAAAAATGTACCTGGCGCTTGCTGAAAATAATCCCGACTGGATGTTCTGGCTCGATGCCGACGACCGTTTGGTTTATATCTCCCCCTCCTGCCGGCGGCTGACGGGCTATGAACCGGAAGATTTTAAAAAAGACGCGAAGCTTCTGTTTAAAATTATTCATCCGGACGACCGGCCGGCTTTTGATGAACATCTGCGTTTTGTGAACAAATCCAAGTCTCACGCAGAAGAAGAGTTCCGCATCATCCGCAAAGACAAAAAAACGCGCTGGATCAGCCATGCCTGCCAGCCTGTCTATGACACGGAAGGGCAATATGCGGGCGTTCTCTCCAGCAATCGGGACATTACCGAAATCAAAAGCACGGGACCTGTTTCTCCGGAAGGCGGCAAATTTTACCGTCTGGTGGCCGAAAACATGGGCGACGTGGTCTGGACAACGGACTTGAACCTGCAGATGACATACGTCAGCCCGTCTGTTTCTCTTCTGCGAGGTTATCCGGCCGAAGAAGCCATGCAGCAGAATCTCCGGGACGCCCTGACCGAAGCCTCTCTGCAAAAGTTCAATGAAGTCTGGTCGGCGGAACTGGCGCAGGAACGTCCCGGCAAGGTGTTCTACAATCGTTCTCTGATCCTGCAACTGGAATTTAAGTGTAAAGACGGATCGACGATCTGGACGGAATCCAGGATTACGCCTCTTCGGGACGATGATAAAAAGATTATTGAAATTCTCGGTGTAAGCCGGGACATCACGGAGCTCAAACAAACTCAGGAAAATCTGATTGCCGACGAAATAAAGTTGAAACAGAGCGAAAGTCAACTCAAAGCGCTCCTGAATGCCGCAACGGAAAGCATTTTCCTGATGGACAAGGACGGCCGCATCCTGTTTGCCAATGAAAAAACCGCCCACCATCTGGGCACCGACCTGGAAACCCTGCTCAAAGAAGGAGACATCAACAAATATCTGCTGCCGGACGCAGCCGTCAACTTGAGACAATATATCCTGCAGGTCCAGAAAACCGGCAAACCTGTTCATTTTCAGGAAGACCTGCTGGGCAGAACGATATCCTCCTCCATCTATCCCGCTGTGGGAGAAGACGGCAATGTTTCCGCGCTGGCCGTTTTCAGCCTGGACATCACGGATAGAAAAAACAGCGATGCAGCCGTGGTTGAAAGCCAGCGCCGGTTTGCTGAAGCGGAAAGCAAATCGCAGCTGCTGGAAGCCCAGTTGCGCAAAACCGAAACCCAGCTGCAGGAAATTCAAAATCTATTCGGCGAAGCCGAAAACATGTCAAAACAGTTCGAAAATCAGCTTCACAAAACCGAAGCCCAGCTGCGGGAAAGCCGCAACCTGATCAGCGAGGCCGAAAACAAATCACGGCAATTCGAAACCCAGTTGCGTAAAACCGAGGTCCAACTGCGCGAAAATCAAAGCCGGCTTAGCGATGCCGAAAAGAAATTAAGCCAAAACGAAAGCAGGTTGCAGCAAACCGAAAACCGGTTAATGGAAGGCGGATACCAAAACCGGCAAAACGAAAACCAGCTAAAGGCCATCCTGAACGCGGCGACTGAAACTATTTTCCTGATGGATATGGAGGGAAAGGTTCTCTACGCCAATGAAATGACCGCCGAGCGTTTGGGCACGGATCTGCAGACCCTGCTCGCCAGTCGCAGCATTTTTGAGTTTTTGCCGCCAAACGTGGCAGAAAAGCGGAAAAAATTTGTCACGTCTGTTCAGAAAACGGGCCAACCTCTGCAGTTTGAAGATGAGCGCAAAGGCAGAACGATTTTAAATTCTCTCTACCCCATTACGAATGACGACGGAAAAGTTACGCAATTGGCGGTTTTCGGAGTGGATATTACGGATCGTAAGACAGCCGAAATTGCTGTTGAAGAAAGCCGGCGCCTCACTGCTGAAGCCAATCGCATGTTCAGACAGGTCATCGATTCAATTCCCGCGCGCGTTTTTTGGAAGGACCAGAACTCTGTTTATCTGGGCTCGAACCTTCTGTTTGCGCGGGATGCGGGAAAGGATGATCTTGAAAGTCTGATTGGCAATAAGGACCAAAATCTCGCATGGCAAAAAAGGGCAAAGCAATATCGTCAGGATGATCTTGAGATCATGACGACAGGCAAACCCAAAGTGAATTATGAAGAACTGCTGACGCTTCCCGATGGAAAACAGAGCTGGTTCAAAAAAACCAAAGTGCCTCTGACGGACATCGACGGGCGGATTATAGGCGTTTTGGGCGTATACGACGACATCACCGAACAGAAAGTCGCCGTCGAGAATCTGGCGGAAAGCGAAAAGCGCTACAGAAGCCTGTTTGAAAATAATCATATGGCCATGCTGCTGATTGATCCGGTAAACGGCATGATCACGGATGCCAATGCCGCCGCGTTAGATTACAGCGGCTGGAGCAGAGAAGAACTGCTGCACAGGAAACTCTCGGACATCACAACACTGTCCACGCGGGAAATGACCAGACAAATGAATATTGCGCTTACGCAGAAACGTAAGAATTTTATCTTCAAGTATAAACGAGCGGACGGTTCCATCCGAGACGTGGAGGTTTTCAGCGGTCCCCTGCAATTCCGCGGCAAGACCTTCCTCTACGCGATGCTTTATGACATCACGGACCGGATCCAGATGGAGGCGGCTCTTCGGCAAACCGAAAAACTGGATTCCCTGGGCATTCTGGCCGGCGGCATCGCCCATGACTTCAACAATCTCATGACTGTCGTCCAAGGTAATATCGACGTCGCTCTCCTGACCCTGCCGGAAGAAGATGTCGCTTGCCAAAGCCTTCATGCGGCGCAGAGCGCCGTGGAAAAGACCAGAGATATTACCAGTCGGCTCATTACCTTCTCCCGCGGCGGAACACCAATGGTCAAGGTCTGCCGGATTGAGAACCTTCTGGGCGACGCGGCAAGAGGCTCTCTGAAATCGTCGCCTGTAGAGTTAATCCTCGACATTCCCGGTGACCTATGGCCGGCGGACGTGGATCAACACCAGATTAAACAGTGTTTCAGCCACCTGGCCGACAACGCGGGAGAGGCCATGCCGGATGGCGGGACGCTGATCATCCGGGCCGAAAATACGGACATTACGGAAGCGGATGCTCTTCCGCTCGCCGAAGGACCCTATCTGAAGATTATTTTCGAGGATAGCGGCACGGGCATTTCCGGTGAACATATAACCAAAATATTTGATCCTTATTTCTCAACCAAACCCATGGGCAGGGACAAAGGCATGGGATTGGGATTGGCGGTCTGTCACTCCGTTTTAAAAAAACACGGCGGATATATCAGTGTCAATTCCGAAGAAGGCCGCGGCGCGACCTTCACGCTTTATCTTCCGGCCAAACCAGGGTCTGTGGTAGAGGAAGAGCCGGCTGTTATTGAAAGCACGCCACCCATCAAACGAATTCTGATTATGGATGATAATGAAGAGATCCGGAAAATACTGGAGATCTATATTGAAAGACTTGGATATGATGCGGCCGGCGTAGCGGACGGTCAGAAGGCCATCCAGACATACAAAGAGGCGCAGGAGGCGGGGGATGCCTTCAGTGCCGTCTTTATGGAGATTTCCGTCAAACAGGGTCTGGGCGGAAAAGCCACCCTGGCTAAACTGAAAAATATCGATCCGGATGTGAAAGCCGTGGCCATTCTGTCGGAAAATGATTCACGGACTCAGGACTTTTTGGATCTTGGTTTTGAGGACGTTCTGGGAAAACCCTTCCGCCTGGAAGACATGAAAAAGGTCTTGAATTGCATGTTCAAATCATAGCAGAAATCATGTGGCGGCCGGAAAAAAGACTATCCACTTGACAACTGTCCTCTTCCATCATTATTATAAAAATCGTTTAAATTGAAAACGATTATCGGGAAGGTATACCTCAAAAAAACATA
>CAZDYR010000241.1:0-4701 GCA_964509625.1 uncultured Smithella sp.
TGGGTGAAAGAACCCGTGAAGGAAATGATCTTTATCGTGAAATGCTGGAATCAGGTGTTATCAAGCAGGCCGCCCTGATTTACGGCCAGATGACGGAACCCCCCGGAGCCCGTGCCCGCGTGGCTTTGACCGGATTGGCTGCTGCCGAATACTTCCGTGATATTGAAGGCCAGGACGTGCTCTTCTTCGTCGATAATATTTTCCGTTTCACGCAGGCCGGTTCCGAAGTGTCCGCTCTGCTGGGCCGCATGCCCTCCGCCGTCGGTTATCAGCCGACCCTCGCGACAGACCTTGGCGGCCTCCAGGAACGCATCACCTCAACAACCAAAGGTTCGATTACAGCCGTTCAGTGCGTGTACGTGCCCGCCGACGACTTGACCGATCCTGCTCCCGCAACCACATTTGCGCATCTTGACGGAACCGTCGTTTTGTCCCGTCCGATTGCCGAACTCGGTATCTATCCCGCGGTGGATCCGCTGGATTCAACCTCGAGAATTCTCGATCCGAACATTCTGGGTCAGGAACATTATCTGGTCGCCCGTCAGGTGCAGGTGACGCTGCAGAAGTATAAAGACCTGCAGGACATCATCGCCATTCTGGGTATGGACGAACTCTCCGAAGCCGACAAACTGACCGTCAGCCGCGCCCGCAAGATTCAGAGATTCCTCTCACAGCCCTTCTTTGTTGCCGCGCAGTTTACCGGCACCGAAGGCAAATTCGTCTCCGTGGCGGATACCGTTCGAGGCTTCAAGGAAATCCTGGAAGGCAAACACGATGAGTTGCCGGAGCAGGCCTTTTATATGGTTGGCGGAATTGAAGAAGCAATCGAGAAGGCGCAGAAGCTTTCCTAATAAGCGAGGATTTCCATGTCGGATGAAATAATTCTTGAAGTAGTAACACCGGAAAAGATCGTGTTTTCCGGAAAAGTGGACGAAGTGACTCTCCCCGGAACGGAAGGTGAATTTGGTGTATTACGGGGCCATGAGCCCTTCTTAACATCTGTGGATATCGGAGAACTTTATTTTCTTACCGGCGGCAAAAAAATCTTTTATGCCGTCAACACCGGTTACGCGGAAGTAACCGGGAGTAAAGTGACTGTGCTGATCGAGACGGCGGAAAGAGCTGACGCAATCGATAAGGACAGAGCCGTCAAAGCAAAAGAAAATGCAACAGCCAAACTGACTCAACTGAACAAAGAGCATGACGATTATGAAAGAATGCGTTTAGCTCTTGCCCGTGCGATTAACCGTATTAATGTCGCGGATAAACTGTCCCAAAACTAATCTGCTGCAATATAAATAAAAAAAGGCAGCTCATTTTGTATGAGCTGCCTTTTTTCGTGAAAGATATCTTTGGGGGGATATGGTTTGTTATTCAACCGAAATATCAATAATCTGAAAATTGCGCGTTCCGCCGGGAGTGTTTACGATAATTTCATTATCGATTTTCTTTCCGATCAGCGCTCTGCCGATTGGCGACGTCACAGAAATCTTTTTCTGATTGATGTCTGATTCAAAAGGGCCGACCAACTGATACTTAATCTCTTCTCCGCTCTCACTGTCGGCGATGGTGACGTAACATCCGAAGACGACTTTTTCGCTGTTGATCCCCTTTAGGGGTATGATGTTGCAGGATGCCAGATTATTTTCAATTTCCTGAACTTTGCCGTGTAAAAAAGACTGACGCTCTTTTGCCGCTGTGTACTCCGCATTTTCAGAAAGATCACCATGCGACCGGGCTACTTCAATATCCCGGACGTTTTCAGGAATGGAAATATTTTTCAGCGTTTCCAGATCTTTTTTTAATTTATCGAAGCCCTCTTTGGTAATAGGCACCTTGTCCATAAAAACTCCAGATTATTTTACCATGCTCTGACATGATCTTTGTTTTCAATCCCGCTCAAGCGGGACGGGTGTACTTCTCCGCAACTTGCAGCGATATGATAACGTTCATTTCACACCTTGATACCTTGCTTCGAGGTGTTTGATCAACAGGCAGGATAGTCACTGAATTTTTGTTTAAACGAGAAAGAGCGCCATGTCAAGGAACATTTCACTTAGTGTTTCGAGTATATATGCGATTAAAAAATCTCCTATCAAAAAGAGTGAATCCATAAGCCAAAGTTGTTTTAGGTGATTGTTTGTGCTATTGAACGTCAGTCATAATACTGAAGGAGTCTGTAAAAACAAACGATGCTCGATAAATACGACAGGAACATAAATTATCTTCGGGTTTCCGTCACGGACCGATGCAATCTGCACTGCTCCTATTGCCGCCCCAAAGAAGGGGTTTCGCTGAAAGGGCACGAAGATATCCTCCGCTATGAAGAAATCATCCGGGTGATTGAGCAGGCAGTTAAAATTGGTTTCATCAAGGTGAGGCTGACGGGCGGTGAGCCTCTCGTCCGCAGAGGATTTGTTGAGTTTGTCCGGTCGCTCAAAAAGATTGAAGGACTTCAGGATATTAGTTTGACCACCAACGGGATTTTGCTGGATCAGTTTGCAAAAGACATCTTTTCTGCAGGGGTTAATAGAATAAATATCAGTCTGGATTCACTCGATCAAGAAAAATTTTATCAGATTTCCGGCGGCGGAAATCTGGATGACGTTTTGCGCGGAATTGACGCTGCAGAGAAAGCCGGTTTTGAGCCGATCAAAATCAATACGGTTGTGATTCGGGGATTTAACGATAATGAAGTGATCGACTTTGCGAGGCTGGCAATAAAAAAACCGTATCAGATTCGCTTCATTGAGTTGATGCCCATCAGCGAGGTCAACATCAATCAACCGAAGGATTTTCTGCCGAACATGGAATTGCTGGAGCGGATACGGAAACACTTTAAACTCGAGGCCCTGGGCAAGAAAAAAAAAGTATCGGACGGGCCTGCCAGAATCTACAAACTGGCTGGCGGAGCAGGCGAAGTCGGATTCATCAATCCGGTGAGTGATCATTTTTGCTCAACCTGCAACCGGCTTCGATTGACGGCCGACGGGAAGCTCCGCGCCTGTCTGCTGAATGAATCGGAGATTGATCTGAAGGAAGCCCTCTCGCGAAAATGCAGTGACACGGACTTGGCCGGACTGATCGGCCGCGCGATTCTGCTCAAACCTGAAAAACATGATCTGGATTGCACGGACAGGCATCTGAAGAAATGTCATCGAGACATGTCGGACATTGGCGGTTGAACAATACGTTGATGGAATCATCTGTATTGAGTATAATTGAGTAAACGCTGGCTCACGCATCATTCCGGACAGCGGACCGTATGGTTTAGTTCGTTAACGCAAAAACACTGGATTGAGGGGTTGGTTCCATGTTGATCGATCCACTTCGGGCCGTCGCAGAGGACCGCTGGCTGGAAACCGAGACGGGCCGGTACATTTTCTCCCGGCAGGAAAAGCTGATTCTGGATCTGGTGTCTCCGGCCGCCGGGGAATCCCTGCTGGATGTGGGGTGCAAAACGGGAAATTATCTGCGTTTGTTCCAGCAAAAAAAATGCAACCTGACAGGACTGGATGCATCGGCTGATGCCTTGAAACTGGCTCGAAATAAGCTTGGGTCTCAATGCGATCTGATTCAAAGCACCACATCAGACCTTCCTTTTTCGGACAATGAATTTGACATTGTCACCTTAATCAATAGTCTTTATTCTTCGGATGATGCGCAAAAAGTGATTGCGGAGGCCGTCCGCGTCAGCCGCAACCGGGTTTTTATCGGCTTTTTCAATAAATACTCTTTTGCGGGAACCGGGCATACTGTCCGAAAACTTTTTGGTTTTCCCGTTGCATCGTCCGTCCGCTTCTTCACCATTGGAGAAATGCAATCAATCATCCGTGAAACAATGGCCATTCCATCTGTTTCATGGGGATCTGTTATCTGCCTGCCGGGTCCGCTTTACACCTTATTTTCAGAGTTTGATGAACTTTTTCCCATCAAGAAAAATCCTCTGGGCGCGTTTGTCGGGATGCTGATCACAATCAAATATACTTATCGAACCGTGCAAAATCCTCTGATGAATTCGTTCGAGATAAAATCGAAAACGCGGGCCGCGGCCCCGGAAGCTGTCCGGGGGATGTTGCGGGGAGGCAATCCATGATACGCGAGGCGCTGCTTTATGAAAAACTGACCGATTCCCGGGTCCAGTGCTCGCTATGCGCTCACCGGTGTAAAATCAATCCAGGCCGGCGCGGCCTGTGCGGCGTCAGAGAGAATAAGGATGGCGTTTTATATACCCTGGTTTTTGGGACACTGATTGCCGAAAATGTTGATCCTATTGAAAAGAAGCCATTTTTCCATGTATATCCCGCGTCGAGATCCTATTCCGTTGCAACGGTCGGCTGCAATTTCCGCTGCGAATTTTGCCAGAATGCCGATATCTCGCAAATGCCAAGCACGATGATCATGATCGGGGGGCAGGAGGTCGATCCGGAGACCATTGTGAGGCGCGCTCAAAAATATGACTGCCGGACAATCGCCTACACCTACACCGAGCCGACAGTTTACCTGGAAACGGCGCTCGCGATTGCCGGAATCGCTTCAAATGAAGGCCTCAAGAATGTATTTGTAACAAACGGGTTCATGTCGGCGGAAGCACTGGATGTGATGAAGCCCTTTCTTGCCGCCGCCAATGTCGATTTGAAATCGTTTCGCGATGAATTTTATAAACAGTATTGTAAAGCCAGATTGCAGCCGGTTCTGGAC
>CAZDYR010000242.1:0-4679 GCA_964509625.1 uncultured Smithella sp.
CTGCCGGACTGCATTTAAACCACGTGGAACTCGCCAAAATGGCGGCGGATAACTCCATGGCCACGGTCCAGTGGACGATCGACGAGCTGGGCGTCGAATATAAAGGCCGCGTGAGCCAGGAAGGTGGCCATTCCGTTCCCCGCATGTACAGCACGTACAACCAAAGCGGTTCGGCAATCGTTACCAAACAGCTGGCCAAGCTCAAAGAACTGGGCATTCAGCCTCGGCTGCAGAGCTATCTGACGCAGATCTACCGCGATACGGATGGACGGGTCAAAGGTGTCCAGATCCGCGATAAATATGTTTTCCCGAACGCGGACAGCGGCAAACTGAAGAATATCAAGGCCAGAAAAGCCGTTGTGATGGCGACCGGTGGCTTCGGCGCCGATATAGCGTTCCGGACGATTCAGGACCCGCGTCTTGTGGCCGCCGTGGATACAACCAACCAGCCCGGCGCCACGTCTGAGGCGCTGCGCGAATCACTGCGCATCGGCTGTACGCCACTTCAGGTTTCCTGGATTCAACTGGCTCCCTGGGGCAGTCCGGATGAAAAAGGATTCGGTTTGGCCGCCTTTTTCGGCCAGGGCTGTGCGGCGGTATACGGGCTCTGGATCGACACCAAAACAGGCCGGCGTTTCGTTAACGAACTGGCCGACCGGAAGGTCCGCGCGGACGCGATCCTGAAAGTCGGCAACAAATGCATCGCCTTTTGCGACGAAAACGGCACCAGGCTGCAGAAAGACGCCATTCCCAAGTTCATGGAGAGAGGCATTGTCAAGAAGTACGACACGCTGGAAGCATTGGCCAAGGCTTATGATGTTCCCTTCGGACCGATGATGGAGGAGGTCAATAAATACAACGAAGCGCTGGTCAAAGGCAAAGACGAGGCCTGGGGCCGCTACCTCTGGAAGGATGCTAAACCAATCGGGACAGCCCCGTTCTATGCCATGCGGCTGATGCCGAAAGTGCATCACTGCATGGGCGGTGTGAATATCAACGTCGAAGCGCAGGCGCTGGACGTGATGACGGACAAACCCATTCCCGGACTCTACGTGGCGGGTGAGGCCTCCGGCGGCGTTCATGGAGCAGTTCGACTGGGCAGCTGCGCAACCATTGATTGTCTCGTTTTCGGCCGCATCGCCGGAAAGAACGCGGCGAAAGAGAAAAGCTGGGCTTAGCACAGATTAAATAACAGAATGAAAAGAGCTCCTTCCTTTTACAGGCAGGAGCTCTTTTTTATTTGTACTGGTAATCCTCTCAGGATCAGGACTTTTTTCTTAAAAAGGCAAGCACCTGATCCATCAAATGGTTGATGGTTTGATATTGTGCGGGCTTGGCGGACAGGATTTCCTTTTCGGTCTGTATGTAAGGCGCGGGGATGAGTTCGTCACGGCAATGCGTGACAAGGTCTTGCGCGGAGAGCGGTGTGGTTTCCAGATGAAACTGCAAACCGATGACTGATCGGCCCAGTTGAAACGCCTGATTTTCGCATCCGTCGCTTTTTGCCAGGTGCGTGGCGCCGTCGGGCAGATCAAAGGTTTCTCCATGCCAGTGAAACACGTCCACCGACGGCGGAAATCTGAAGCTTGCGCCGTCCATTGCAGGGATGCCCCGGATGGGGAACCAGCCGATCTCTTTTTGCCCGTTTTTGTAAACCCTTGCCCCCATCGCATGGGCGATGAGCTGCGCGCCCAGGCAGATGCCTAATACAGGCTTGCCGGTTTTGATGAAATCACGGAGGAACTGTTTTTCGTAAGCAAGCCACGGGTATTGCTTTTCATCGTTAACGCTCATCGGGCCTCCCATGACAATCAAGAGATCTATGTCTTCCGGGGCGGGCAGGTTTGCCGATTCAAAAAAAGGTGTGCAGGTGATGGTGTAGCCTGCAGTCGTCAGCCATGAGCGGATGCTGCCGATATCTTCAAAGTGCACGTGTTTAAAATAGTGGGCATTCATCAAATGATACTCTCTTTATCAGTATGTTAACCGATGGCCATCCGGCCTGTTTCGCCGGTGCGGATGCGAAAACATTCCTCCAGGGGAACGACAAATATTTTGCCGTCGCCGATGTTGCCGGTGCGCGCGCCTTTAATGATGGCCTCCACCGTGGGTCTGGCATAATCATCGTTGACGGCAATTTCAAACCGTACTCTTCCCAGAAGTTCTCCTCCTGTAGGGTTCCCTTCATCATCTGTAATCTTGCCGGCCTGCGCGCCGCAGCCGATCACGTTGGATACTGTGATTTTTCCCACTTTGACGCTGATCAAAGCGTCTCTGACGTCTTTGATCTTATCGGTTTGAACAATAGCTATAACAAGCTTCATAATGGTTCTCCTTATGAGAAATTTAAGCGGCGGAAGCGCCGCCGGTTATATCCGCCGGTGCGGAAGGCCCCGGCGCGTCGAAGCCGTGTACCTGCATCGAAAGCGCGTCCACCGAAACCTGCACTTCGCGCAGAGAGATCGCCAGTGAGATGAGCAGGGAAAGCAGACTGCCCGCGAAAGTGATTTTTGAAGGCAGTTGCAGATTAAAAAACAGGAAGAACATGCAAAGCACGCATCCGAAGAAACTGGCAACGCCGAAAAACTGCATCGCGCGGACCAGGCGTATCCGGTAGCCCAGGCTTTGCAGCTGTCCGGTAATGTGCGGATGGGGCTCCGTTTTGTTGCGGGCATACAGATCGCGGATTAAAGACGCGATGGCGATAAAGCGGTTGGTATAGGCCAAAAGCAAAAGGGAAATGGCCGGAAACAATAAAGCGGGTGTTGTCAGTGAAAATTCCATGATTTTGAATCCTGTCAGCTTAATTGGCTGACGGTTAAGGATTCGAACCTTGATTTAAAAAAGTCCGGAAACTGTTGCCTTGTTTTTACAGCGCCTGCTCCACAAAAAAATCTCAACAGCCAATTTTGTCAAATGGCGGGGACTTGTTTATCCGTCATCCGGTTTATAAATGAGCAATTCATATGCCAGTTATTAAGATAGCTATAATTATTGAATATTCGGCAATCAAGATAAAATGAGCAGCCTCAGTCTGATACAATATTGTTCCATTTATCAAGAGTGCGAACTAAAGAAATGAGTGAACCGGGCTTGAACAGTAGAATGGATGGATGAACAGCCGCTTTGATTGCCGCCGGATCAATAATCGGCGCACAGCAGGGAAAATACTTTCTCCTGGGCGCTGCAGCAGACCTCGTCAACGCTTTTATCGGTGTAGTCTGCTATAGACATCGGCTGATGAATCGTCACTTTGACGGAAATGTTTTTTTGCGCGCAGATGGCTTTCAGGTTATCCATGAGGTTTTGATGCTTTCGCCACGCGATCTCGCGGTCTTCTTTGTAGCGGATGGTCACGGGCAGCAGAATCGTGCCGTGATTGAGCTCCACGGTCTTGAAAGCGCCGCGTTTAAAGGGCAGTCGGTCTTCTATCGCGCCGGTTGTTCCCTGCGGGAAAATGGTGATGATCCGGCCGCTGGAATGCCGGGCGATCTTGCGAATGGCCCGCTGGCTTTCAAAAGGCGATTCCCGCCTGATGAAAATGGTGCCGACAAGCGCGGCCGCCGGCCCGACAAGGGGGTAGCGCCGGACTTCTTCTTTGCTTAAGAATACCGTTCTGTAGAGAGCGGCGATTAGAAAAATATCCAGCGCGCTCGCGTGATTGGCAATCAGAATGATGCCCTTGTCTTTTGAAGCCGGGACAGGAATGTTATCGGCTGAATCAATGCGCACCCGGAAGATCAGAAGGGAGATCCTGCCGTACAGTTGCAGTAGCGCGGGCCCCATTTGCTTGCGCCAGGGAAAGCAAATGGCGACGATGATGAAAAGAAGAAGGACTGCAATGATCGTGAATGTGCTGAAGGTGATCAGTTTTACCGTGCGCATTTTTATTGTTCTCTTAAATTACCGGCGGGGTTCCTCGCCGGCATCTCCGGTTCCCCGGGGCAACTCCATTTTCCCTCATGTGATGGTAACGTTTCATACAACAGCGCGTCCGTAAAATCAACCTGTCAGGAATGATGAGCTGGCGCGCTTGATGACCAGGATCTCTTTTTCAATGACAGAACCTAAAAGGCAAGACGTGCATTGACCTCCGGATTGTTGGACTTTATGAGATTTTAATGGGTGTCTGTTAGAAGGAATAAACTAAAACGCCGACAGCCTGATGGGTTGTTAGCGTTTTAGTCTTTTTCAGCATGGTTCGGACGCGGGCGAGCTGACCGCAAAGCCCTCGCCAAACCAGAAATCCTTGTAGTCGATGACGGTCTGATGAAGCAGGTCCCGGTCTTCTTTGCTGTACGCGAACGTAAAGCCCTCTTTGTGCACGATTTCATCGTCTTTCTGTGGTTCTTCCAGAACCATTGCCAGTCGGGGGCCAATTCACCCGAGGCCCTGCTGAACCAGCCGGACAGACTTTGCTTCAAACCGTTCGAGCACTTTGATCAGCTCATTTTTCGCGGTTTCTGTAATCGTAATATCAATCATTTCATTTTACCTTCAGTATAATATCTGATCATCAATATAAGTACGTCTGAATAAAAATCAAGGGGTCCATTTGACACTCTTGAATTTCGTGAAATAAAGATTATCTTAACATCAGGAAATAAATACAGCGTCCGGACACACCCATATGGGCGACAGGAAGGAGGCCATCATGCCGGCGATCATTCACAAAGCGC
>CAZDYR010000243.1:0-4671 GCA_964509625.1 uncultured Smithella sp.
GACTTTCATATTAACTTTTAACATGCATTGCAAGGGAAATCGCATGAAGATAACAGACTTTATGGCTTGATCTTGCCGATAAACGCTGTTATATTCTTAAAAAAAAGAGTAACAGAAGACCATGCTGGAAAATAAAAAAATTGTTCTGGGGATAACCGGCGGGATTGCCGCCTATAAAGCGGCGGAGCTGACGCGCGCCCTCATCAAAGCGGGCGCGCAAATCCGGGTCATCATGACGAAAAGTGCGATGCAGTTTATCACGCCGCTTACCCTGCAAACGCTTTCGCGGGGGCCGGTTTACACGGATATGTTTGTTCCGACCGATCAATATGACATGGCGCATATCGCGCTTGCGGATTATGCCGACGCGTTTGTGATTGCGCCGGCCACGGGAAACGTGATCGGAAAACTGGCGTCCGGCATAGCCGATGATCTCCTGACGACAACCCTGATGGCGCAAAACAAGCCGACTTTGATTTGTCCCGCCATGAACGACAAGATGCTGGCCAATCCCATTGTGCAGGACAACATCCGGAAACTCAGACAATCCGGTTATACGGTGATGGAAAGTGGAGTCGGCGAGCTGGCCTGTAAAACTTCGGGTTCCGGTCGGCTGCCGGAAATCCCGGTGATTATGGACGCCATTGAATCTCTTTTAACCCCCAAGGATTATGCCGGTGAAAAAGTTATGATCACGGCCGGCCCGACGGAAGAACCGCTTGACCCGGTGCGCTTCATTACGAATCTTTCCTCCGGGAAAATGGGTTATGCTCTGGCTGCAGCCGCACATCAGCGCGGTGCTCGGGTGACGCTGATTTCCGGACCGACCAGGCTGTCCCCGCCACCGGTTGAGAAAATCATTTATGTGCGCACGGCCCTGGAAATGTATCAGGCGGTGATGGAAGAGTATTTAAAAGCGACGGTGATTATCAAAGCCGCGGCGGTCGCCGACTATCGGCCATCATCGCCGGCCTCCGAAAAAATAAAAAAAGACAAAGCAATGACCGAAATCGCATTGACGCGAAACCCGGACATCATCGCCGCTATCGGCGCAAAAAAGCAAAGAGGCATCCTGGTGGGGTTTGCCATGGAGACGCAGGATCTGCTTGCCAATGCCCGTCAGAAACTCATTAAAAAAAATATGGACATGATTGTTGCCAACAGTTTGCGGGAAGAGGGTGCCGGTTTTCAGGCGGACACCAACATCATCACCATCATCGATAAAAACGGGAAGACGCTTAAACTGAATAAGATGACCAAAGCCGATGCCGCACACCGGATACTGGACCATGTTCAAACGCTGAAAAAAAAGAAAGGTCATCGCACAGCAAAATGACGGAATCATTATCACGGACATCTTCCGGTCAGATCCGGGCAGAATTGCTGTCTTTAGTAAAGTCTGTCAGGGGACAGGTACAAAACGCCGAAGATCTTTATGTGGAAGTCGATTGTAAAAAACCGGTGATCCGGAAGGGACTGCATGCAAAAGCATCCGGACACCACCGAGCTTCCATCCAGGAGCTTTGCCGGGAAGTTGCCGCGTGCCGGCAGTGTGCGCTGGCTCAAACAAGAAAAAATGTCGTTTTCGGCGACGGCGATCCGAAGGCAAAAATCGTTTTTGTGGGAGAAGCGCCGGGCGCGGATGAAGATGACCAGGGTCTGCCCTTTGTGGGCCGGGCCGGACAACTCCTGACAAACATTATCAAAGCCATGGGACTGGACCGGAAAGATGTCTATATCTGCAATATTCTCAAATGCCGTCCGCCCGGAAACCGCAATCCGCTGCCGGATGAAATCAGATTGTGCGAGCCCTTTTTAAAGGAGCAGTTGAGGATCATCTCGCCTCAAATCATTTGCGCGCTGGGATCGTTCGCGGCAAAGACGCTTTTAAAAACAGAAACACCGATCACAGCCTTGCGCGGCCGTTTTCATTTTTATGATGGGATCAAACTTATGCCGACTTATCATCCGGCCTATCTGTTGAGGAACCCGCCGGCGAAAAAGCAGGTATGGGAAGATGTTCAGTTAATCATGAAAGAGATCGGGCTTTCGACTTCATCATAAGGCCGGGAAGAGGTGCTGTTATGATAAAAAAAATATCCATCCTGCTTCTGATGCTGCTTATGACAGCCGGTATTTCTAATGCCCAGGAAAAAAAACCACTGTTTCATGTCATCAGTCTGGAAGGCGTTATTACGTCTCCTTCGGCAAAGTATGTCGCCGGCAGCATTGAAGACGCGCAAAAAGCGGACGCGGAGGGTATGATCATTCTGCTGGACACGCCCGGCGGTCTGGACACCGCGATGAGGGATATTGCCAAAAGTATCCTTAACGCGCCGCTGCCGGTGATCGTCTATGTCTATCCTTCAGGCGCGCGCGCCGCGTCGGCGGGTGTGATCATCGCGCAGGCCGCGCATGTCGCCGCCATGGCGCCCGGCACCAACATTGGCGCGGCCCATCCGGTGGCGATCGGTATCGGCGGCTCCAATGAGATGGACAAGACCATGTCCAAAAAAGTGGAAAACGACGCCGCCGCTTACGCCCGCAGCATCGCCAAAACCAGGGGCCGCAGCGAAGAATGGGTTGAAAAAGCGGTTCGCAAAAGCGAGTCCATTACCGCGGATGAGGCACTCAAGTTGAACGTTATTGATGTTGTGGCTCCGGATATTGAAAAATTACTGGCCGCGATTGATCAGAAGGAAGTGACTGTTGCGGGCGTCAAAAGAAAATTATCCACCGTCCATGCTGTCACGAACACCAAAAAAATGGGCACTCGCCAGGGTATCCTGGCGGCCATTTCCAATCCGAATATCGCCTATTTACTTTTGCTGATCGGTCTTGCGGGTCTCTATTTCGAGTTTTCCACGCCGGGAGCGATTTTGCCCGGTGTCATCGGCGGTATCTCTCTATTACTGGCGTTTTTCGGTCTTTCAACCCTGCCGGTGAATTATACGGGTGTTCTGCTGATCCTATTCAGTATCATTTTATTTATCGCGGAGATAAAAATTATGAGTCATGGTATGTTGACAGTGGGAGGGGTGATATCCCTGGCGCTGGGATCCTTTATGCTTTTTGACACGCCTGAACCCGCCCTGCGGATTTCTCTGCAGGTTCTGATTCCGGCAGTGCTGGTCGCGTCCGTGTTTTTTATCGTGGTGATCCTGCTGGCTGTTAAGGCGCAGATGCGAAGGCATTATTCCGGAACGGAGTCGATGGTTGAAGGACGCGGTGAAGCCAGAACAGCCATTGACGGCGAGGGAAAAGTATTTTTTCAGGGTGAATACTGGACGGCGAAAAGCGATCGGTTCATCCCCCAGGGCGCAAAAGTCAGAATAAAAAAAGTTGAAGGATTGAACCTGATTGTTGAAGAAATTAAAAAATAAAATTTAACATAATTTGACGTTTAGGAGGTGCATGATGTTTGGTTCTTTACCGATCCCGTTGCTTGTGATTGTCGTTTTGGTGGTCATGTTTCTGGCTTCGGCCATCAAGATTCTCAATGAATATGAAAGAGCGGTGATTTTCCGTTTGGGAAGAATAAGGGATGTCAAAGGTCCCGGCCTGATCATCATAATTCCCGGCATTGATAAAATCGTCAGAATAGATATGAGAACGATAACGATGGATGTTCCGCCGCAGGATGTTATCACCAAGGACAACGTGTCAATCAAAGTTAATGCGGTTGTTTATTTCAGGGTTCTGGACGCCAATGCCGCCGTTGTCAACGTTGAGAACTACCTGTTTGCCACCTCGCAGCTGGCCCAGACGACGCTGAGAAGTGTCTGCGGACAGGTCGAATTGGACGAACTTCTTTCTGAACGGGAAAAGATTAACCTCCAGTTGCAGGAAATTCTTGATCGCAGCACGGATCCCTGGGGCATCAAAATATCAGTGGTCGAAGTCAAGCATATCGATTTGCCCGAAGAGATGAAGCGCGCGATGGCCAAGCAGGCGGAAGCCGAAAGAGAAAGAAGAGCGAAAGTCATCAACGCGGAGGGTGAATTTCAGGCCGCTCAGAAGCTGATTGATGCCGCCGCCTTGATGGAAACGCAGCCTATGTCGCTGCAGCTCCGTTATTTGCAGACCTTAAACCAGATTGCCGCGGAAAACAATTCAACCACCCTGTTTCCGATACCCATTGATTTAATAAAGCCATTTTTGAAATTGGCGGAAAAGTAATCACGAGAAATGACGGGATTTATTGCGTCCGTTGACCCATTAAAAATAATTAGAGGAGAATTTTATGCCAACTGAAAAGCGAAACATTCTTACCGGCGGACTTATTTTAATTACCCTGGGCGTTTTAATCTTTATCAGCAAGACCACCAGTTACAGCTTTGGTCAAACCTGGCCGATTTTACTGATTGTGATCGGCATCAGCACGCTGATTTATAAAATCCGGGCCATTGAGGGCTGGTTTATCGCCACGGTCGGCCTCATTTTTTTGTTCATCGAGTTTTATGGATTTGATCTGTATAAATATTCTCAGTTCATTTTACCGGTCGTTCTGGTTTTGCTGGGTGTTTACGTTTTGCTGAAACGCCGCAAGCATTAAGATAAAGGTTGGCGCTATCAGAAAAATGTTTTTTAAACAAAAAAAAGCGCTGGTGATCAGTGATTTTGACGGCACAATCAGCACCATGGACGTGGGCAGCAGGGTATTAAGCCACT
>CAZDYR010000244.1:0-4652 GCA_964509625.1 uncultured Smithella sp.
GGACAGCAGCCCCTTGTCCGTTGTCCAGGCCTTGAGAACCGGCGTCATCAGATCCAGGAGGCCTTCCCATTTGACTTTTTCTTCCTCGGTCCTGGCCACTTTCGCCATATCGATGCAGAAAGCGGTGAAGTAGCAGAGGCTGCGGGAGCCTTCAACATGCGATTTGATCCAGAGCAGTTTGCGCCGCACATCGGGATGGTTGATGATGGTCACGGGTTTGGCGTCCGGATTTTTCATCTCCCAGATGGCCGTTCCCTGAATACGTTCCTTGGCGTAAGCAACGGCATGTTCCAGCGCCGCCGAAGACAACACCAGACCCTGCATGCCGGTTCCCAGCCTCGCTTCATTCATCATCATGAACATGATCTTGATGCCTTCGCGTTCATTGCCCAGAAGTTCGCCTACGCACTTTCCGTCTTCGCCGAAATTCAGCGTCGCAGTGGCTGATCCCTTGATGCCCATCTTGTGTTCGATGCCGCCGGTCTTGACGTCGTTGGGTTCGCCCAGGGATCCGTCGTCATTAACGCGGATTTTGGGAACGATGAAAATGGAAATGCCCTTGGTGCCGGGCGGATCGCCTTCAATGCGCGCCAGCACCGGGTGAACGATGTTGGGGGTCAGATCGTGGTCCCCCGCCGAGATAAAGCACTTGGTGCCGGTGATCAGATATTTGCCGTCCGGAAGCCGTTTGGCGGTGGTTTTGAGCGCGCCGACATCACTGCCCGCGCCCGGTTCGGTGAGGCACATGGTGCCTGTCCACTCGCCTGCAAAGAGTTTCTCCATGTATTTCTTTTTCTGCTGGGGCGTGCCGGATTCGTTGATCAGCATGGCGGCGCCGTGCGTGAGCCCCGGATACATGGAAAAAGCATAGTTGGCCGCGCCGAAATATTCCAGGGCGGCGAATCCGACGGAGGCCGGAAGGCCCTGCCCGCCGACTTCAGGAGAATCCATGGGATTGATCCAGCCGCCTTCGGCGTACTTCTTGAACGGATCCCGGAAGCATTTGGGAACCGTGACCACACCGTCTTTAATATGGCAGCCTTCCTGATCGCCCTCTTTGTTGCAGGGCGCCAGGTCATTGACGGCCAGCTTCTCGGCTTCGTTCAGGATCATCTGCAAATCATCCCGGGAAAAATCTTTGTACGCGTCGTATTCAAACAATTTTTCGATCCCCAGTTGTTCGAACAGAACAAACTGCTGATCCCGCGTGTTGACTAAACCGTTACTCATATATTGCCACTCCTTTATATTTTTTTGCACGCCGGACGCGTTTTTTACTTTTTCGCCGTCGGCGCAAAGCTTTGATAAGTTTCATCGATCGGGGGCATCTTGACACACTGATCGATCAGAGGAAGTTTGCCGTAGATGGCATCGTCCTGCCACCCGTCCATGTGGGCGGCGCGGCGGGCCGCCGCCTGCAGTTTCTTCCAATTGGCGCTCGTGTACAGGAACATTTCCTGGGCGGCCATCGATCCTTCACCGTGAATGGTATCAACCTGCCAGTGGTTTCCGGTGCAGTCTTTAATGAGCCGCAGGATGCGCAGACGTTCCTCGGTGGAAACGCCGTTTTTCGCCGCCAGATATTTATCAATGTACGGCGCAATCTCCGTATTTTTCCAGTCCCGGTATGCCGGCACGGTGGTGGTGAGTCCGCCGCCGATGTCGTGCATGTGCTGACACATCGTATGGAAGTTGCTGGCGTAAGTCCACTTGGACGCATTGATGGCCATCCGGTTGGGCATCAGCACATCCATGCCGAATTCGGAAACCGGATCAAGGCAGGCCTGCTTGGCCAGCATCTGCACGGTTTCCGTAACATAGGCCATCCAGGACAGCTTCTTGCGGACATGCGGCATGTTCTGCACGCCATTGTATTCGGCAATGAGGCTGGCCGCGCCGGTCATCAGTTCCAGCGTTCCCGTCATCTTGCAGGTGCCGAACAGCCGGTGATAGCTGGCAAATGCGTAGGCCAGAACCTGCGAGTACTGCCACTCGCCGCACATGAAGACGCGTTCCCAGGGAACAAACACGTCGTCAAAGATGATCAGGGATTCCGACGGCTGCAGATGATCGGAAGCGGGATAATCGAATTCGCATTCCTCTCCGTACATCCGCACGTTCGGTTCAACCGCCAGCAGCTTGACTCCTTTCGTGGCGACGGGAATGGCAAACCCCAGCGCGTAATCTTTGTCGGCTTCGCCGTGCGTGCGGCAGGGCAGACATAAGAGCTCGTTGGCGCAGGGAGAGGCGCTGATATGCACTTTGGCGCCCCGGACAACAATGCCGTCCTTCTGCCGATCCACAATTCTTAGGTAAAAGTCCTTGTGCTGCTTCTGCTGAGAGGGATGCAGGCTGCGATCGCCTTTCACGTCCGTGATGGCGCCGGTCAGCGCCAGATCGTTTTTCTGCAGATACCGGCGGTAGTTCTCAACACGCTCCGTATAATGGGTGCCTGTTTTTTTATCCATCACTTCCGCGGCCACGCTGAAGGCGGCCAGCGCATCCGCGCCCATGCAGTGGACCAGCACGCCGCCTCCTGTTCTCATTCCGACCATGTAGCAGTCCCGCCTTCTGAGCATGTCCTGCGGCGTTTTCGGAGACGTCAGCAGAAAATTGATATCCTCGCCGTCTTTGTCTTTGATGACGAAAAGATCGCGGTAATCGGGATGGTTGGGCAGTACATAGTCCATCGCCGCCATGCGGACAATGGTACTAACGGTCGGATGCGTCCGGACATCCTTGACCTTCTCGCCAAGACACCAGACTTCGCGGCCGTCATTGAGACTTTCCAGATACTGCTCGACTGTTTTGATCATAATCCACTCCTCAAATATTTTTATTTGTCATGAACCTATTTCTTGCTCTTGGCAACTTCTTCGTCACGCAGAATCTTGCGCAGAATCTTGCCGACAGCGGATTTGGGCAACTCCTTGCGGAATTCAACCTGCTTGGGCACCTTATAGGGCGCGAGCTTTTCCTTGCAGAAGGCGATGATTTCCTTATCGGTGGCTTCCACGCCGGGCTTCAGCACGACAAAGGCTTTGACCGTCTCGCCGCGGTAGGCGTCCGGAACACCAGCGGATACCGCTTCGGCAACCTTGGGATGCTGATACAGGACTTCATCCACCTCCCGCGGATAAATATTAAATCCGCCGGCAATGATCATGTCTTTTTTGCGGTCGACGATATAGAAATAGCCGTCTTCGTCCATCTGGGCGATGTCTCCCGTGGACAGCCAGCCGTCTTTGAGCTGGATGGCCGTTTCTTCCGGATTATTCCAGTAGCCCTGCATGACGGAAGGCCCTTTAATCAGGATTTCTCCCGGCTCTCCGGGCTTGACGTCATTTTGCCCCGTTTCCAGATCCACCAGACGAACTTCATTATCGGAAACCGGACAGCCGATGGAACCCGGCTTGTGGCGCAGAATCGGAATGCTGATGCCCACGGATGTGGTTTCGCTCATTCCCCACCCTTCATTGAAGAAAATTCCCATATCCTTGACGCGCGCAATGAGTTCCACCGGCATGGGCGCGCCGCCTGTGGAGAGAAGACGGATGCGGCTTCCCAGATCAAGTTCTTCCGCCTTGGGATGGTTGACAATGGCGGTGACCATCGTCGGCACGGTGGGGAAATAAGTAATTTCATTGAGGGAGGCCATAACCGCCATGAATTCTTCCAGGTCGAATCTCGGGAACATCACCTGGGTGGCGGCATTGAACATGCCCCAGTTCATGGCAAACGTATTGGCGTAGATATGGAAATAAGGAATGGCGGCAATGACGGCCCGGTTGGCGTGGGGCGTAAAGGCGGTAATCGGATTTCCCCAGAAGGTGCCCTGAAAGGTTGCGTTCACCACATTGGAATGCGTCAGCAAGGCGCCTTTAGGCAGGCCCGTCGTGCCTCCCGTAAACTGAATCAGGGCGGGATCTTCGGACGTGACTTCGACTCTGGGCAGACTTTCGCTGGTCATGCTGTCCAGAAGCTCGGAAAAATGATGCCAGCCCTCTTCAAGCTCCAGGCTCTTGGCCGTGCTGACTCCGAAGCCCTGAATGTAGTCCGTCACTTTGGTGATAATAACATTTTTCAGCCCCAGTTCTTTGGCCAGAGGCCGCATAACGGGCAGAACCATGTCAAACGTGAAGAGCGTCTGCAAACCGGAATTCTGCATCATGAATTTCAATTCATCATGCGTGTACATCGGATTCATATTCACGACGATGGCGCCTACGGACATGGTCGCGTAATAGGCAATGAGGTACTGCGGACAGTTGGGCAGGGCCAGACCGACGCGGTCGCCTTTCTTCACGCCGAATTTGGTCAGCGCGTTGGCCATCCGGAGCATCTGCGACCGGATCTGACGGAATGTCATGGTTGAGCCGTAAATATTCGTTGCCGCCTTGTGCGGATAGGTGGCGGCGGCAAGGTGCACGAAATTCTGTATGGGAATTCTTGCATACTGAATGGTTTTCGGAACATTGTAATCGTAACACTTCTGCCAGGGTTTTGTTTCAAACATGGGATACCTCCTAAATAAAGTTTGTTTATTTATATGCGTTAAGAAAATTCGCTGGGATTGATCTCCTCGGGAACTGCGAAATCTGATTGATCCTGTCCGTTCCTCGTTTACTAATACACAATATTTATTTTATAGC
>CAZDYR010000245.1:0-4631 GCA_964509625.1 uncultured Smithella sp.
GCGAATGACCGGCAGCAGGCGGCCGATGAAGGTGGAAATCTCACCATGCTGCAAGAAGAAGTGCTCTACTTTCGCAAATTTTTTCTCGGTGATCCAGACATACTTGCCGTATTTCAGCACCAGAGGCCGCCCCAGCCAGCGAGACACAAAGTAGTTGGCATAGGCGCCGACAAGGCTGCCAAGCGTCCCCATCAGAATGACTATCCAGATGTTCATCTCTCCCTGATGGGCCAGGTAGCCGGCAGGCGGCATGACCAGTTCGCTGGGGACGGGAATCACGGAGCTTTCCATCGCCATCAAGGCGAAAATGCCGGGATATCCCAAGGCGTTTAAAGTATTGAGCAGCCAGTTTATAACATCCTGCATTCTGACATCCTATCGGGGAAATTACAAAAAAATATTCATTAAGCGGGTGTTTCCCATATTAATCTGTTGCGCTCTTTTCATGAATAAATGTATATAATTGCGTCAAACCTATATAGGGTTAATAGCAGCAGTGTCAATATCTTTATGCGAAATAGTAAGCCATAAACATTACCCGAAAAACCAGCTGCGGGAATGTTTTACTCTCTACTTCGTCAAACCCCAGCTTTTCATACCACGCGCGCAACTCTTCATGTTCCGCAATGATTCCGATCTGGACCCGGTGGACATTTTGACAGCGGGCTTCCGACAGAGCACGCCTGACCAGCATTTCTCCCAATCCTTTTCTGCGTTGATGCGGCAGAACTGCCAGACGTTCCAGATAACAGACTTCATCATTTATTTTTTCCAGAGCGACACATCCGGCCGGTTGGCCATTATCTTCCAAAACATAGAAAACGACGCCGCGATTCATTTCGCGCAAAAGCCATTCCGGGCGGCAGTTGGAAGGATGAGTAGGGCTGTTTTGCGGTGTAAGTCCGAAGCGTTCGGCCACATCCTCAAAAGCGTTCTGGATCAACTCGACGAGGATATCGATATCAGAACTTGTCGCTTCACGTATTTCACATTTCATGGTTTATCCTCCGACGCCTCTGTTCAGGACATGATGAATGCGCCTGCCACAAATACGTATTAGGATTGAACACGGATGATATGCTCCGGGATAGATCTGCCGCATTAGGTGCATTATATGCCTGCATAGACATGATCTCTCACATGGTTGCATTAATCTGAATTTCCGGCGGCATATCCAGAAATTTCTTTACGGAACAGGTTTGCGCGGCATGGATTATGGCGGATTTGTATTTTGTCGGGAAAGTATGAGGGAGGTTGATGTCCAGGACGATTTTTTCCACAAGGTGTGTTGTCTGGTGACGGTCGACGGTTTGCGTGATGGATATTCTGTCAGTGGGGATGGAACGGGATTGGCAAAAGGATAAAATGTAAAATCCCGCGCACATGCCGATTGAGGCGAGAAAATATTCAAACGGGGACGGACTGGTGTTGTGTCCTCCTTCATCGACAGGCTGATCGGAATGAATGGTAAAATTTTTAAAATGCGCCTCAACCTTTTTGCCATCCGGAAATGAAATGTTGAACGTTGACTTCATGATTATTTTCTCCTTCCTGGCCGTTTCCTATGACTGCGACGGGAAGCATGAATCAATGTCCTGTCGAACCAGGTCAAGCCAGATTGCGCGCTGTTCTTTTGTGCTGGTTACCACAACATGAAACATCCGGCGGTGAAAGGTGCAGACACCGCAAAGACCGAAGACGCATGTTTTCCATATGATCTCCAGCGGATCGCCGAAAACATCCCTCTCCCTTTGAGATTCCGTGTTGGATGTGTTGAAGACCAGCGCACATTTGGCTCTAAGCAGGCCTCTGGGAATGCCTGCTCCTGAATCTGTTTCAAGAAACTCATAAGCAACGCCGGGTCGAATAACCCGGTCCACCCAGCCCTTGAGGATGGCCGGCGGCTGTCCCCACCAGTTGGGATGCACGATGACAATTCCGTCCGCTAAGGCGATTTCATCGCAATGGCGCTGAATGGTTGGGGGCAAAACCGGATTTCTGGCAAATTCTTCCGCAGGCAGCAGGGGATCGAATTTTTCGTGATGGAGATCGTGAAAGAAACCTGTGTGACCGTTTGCCTGGACTGCCGCCAACGCTGTATGTGCAATGGCATGATTGAAACTGGCAGGATCGGGATGTGCCAGGATGATGGATATACGCATGATGACGCTCCTTTTTTTCTCCGCCAGCGGAGGCATTAATCCGGCGTAGGCCGGATTGTCACGAAGTGACGGAGGCGGATGTTGCAGGGACCGCGATCCTCGCAGTCCGAAACGGCTCATACACAAATATCCTGAAGACGGTTATGCAGCAGTTCAAAATATCCCTTCAAGGATGGTCTTCTCTATCATCAATTTCTCCGATGAGCAACGGAGATTGGACATGATGCAACGTACAATTCTTTTCGATTTTCCTGCGGCTGACATTGGCATAGCAATATTTGCAGAAATGTCGGCAGGTATTATATTCGCCGATATCAACACTGGCAGCGCATCCGCAAAGTTCTCTCTGGTACTTATCTTTTGTTATACTCAGTTTTCTTCCGGATAATTCGGAAATCATACGCTCATCAATGCATTTGCCATGTTTGATATCCAGGTCGGATAGTTCGATTTTTTCCGCGCAGGTTTCCACGGCGATCCCGAATCTTCCGGCAATTCGAGCGATAGCCGAGGCGAGTTTTCTCACGTCCGATTCTTCAGGCGCCCGGATACCCAATCCTGACATGCGGCTTTGTATGTGCCGGTACATGTCGATGAAGCTGATTACGCATTTTTGCGTGTGACCGGCTAGACGATCGGCCATCTGTCCGAAGTGACCGATATGATAATCGAGAGTAATCTGATCCGAAAAAAGGATCGGATCATAGCGCCAGATCATCCTCTGCTTGCCGATCATGCCGGAAAGCCTGATAAACGCATCGATTGTTTCATCCTTTGGCGGCAGATGCGGTTCAATATCTTTCCCGTACGGCGTCAATGTGAACTGAAAGTAATAGGTAAAGTCATTAAGCAGATGCAGTCTGTCGAGCATCGGCGCCGGATTTTTTGTCCAAAACACAAAGCCGTCAACATCCTGCGGGGCAAGTGATATCTTCCGGATCTGCCTGGGATTCACCGGATTCCGCACATGTACGTAGCCCTCGCGCAGCCGGCTGAAAAACCAGTCGCTGTAAAAAGCGGGTATATCCGTCCGTCGGCTGCAGCTGATAATCATAGGCCGCTTCGTGTGATCGATGATAAAGCTCTTCAATACAGCAGAAGGCTGTCCTCCCCGCCGCCGGCCACGCTGCCCATTGTGGCAAGACGGCTGACGGCATCCGGATTGCCGCGAACCTGAGCGTCAAGAAACGTAATCGTCCAGGTGAAAATATCGTTCGTTGATTCCTCGTCAAATCCGTGGTCAACGCCTGCAAGCGCGACCAGCCGGCGAGTTCCGGTAAGGCGCGATATGCCGTTTCGCGCTTCGATGATCGGAGCGGTCGTATCCGCCGTCCCGCTGATGCCGAGGAACGGCAGGCTGATACCGGCAAGTCCTTCCTGGTCGCGACCGAATGCCGGAAGAATCGGATGCCCGAAATACGGAATATAGCCGACCGCCGCTTTGATCCGGGTGTCGCGGGTGACTTGTTTCCACGATCCTCCGATATCAAAATACGAAGTTGTCAGGCCGCCGCCGGCAAGCAGCAGCATGGTCTGGCCGCCCATGCTTGCCCCGAACCCGCCGATTTGCGACGTATTGATGTGATCTCTCCATTGGAAATGCGCCAGAACAAGGTCAAGCGCCGCCGACACGGAGAGCGGACGCAGGGCTTCCATGGCCGTGAAGTTTCGCGGGTCTGTTGCCGCAAGAAGCTCAGGCCAGTCAAGCTCATTGAGTTTGAGATTGGAAAAGCGAAAGTCGCCGTGGAACGGCGCGATGACGATGTAGCCGTAACTTGCGCAAACGGTCAGCGCCAGCATGTAGTGATTGGAGGAGATCGGGCTGCCCATATAGCCGTGCGAAAACGCGACAACCGGATAGCGGGTCGATTCGTCCGCAAACAGCGGCGCCTGAGATCCGGTCTGCATGTGCGGCACCACTCTGTCGGTTAACCACAGCTGATAGTCGGGGCGCGGATTATCGTTGGTGGTCGGGTAGCAGACGATAACGGCGAAGGGCAGGGTCTGTCCGGCAAATGAACCATAAAGATCTTCGTCCAGGGGCGCGGTCACGGAGGCGATCAGCGTGTTGACCGGATCGGCCAGCAGATCCGTTATATAGCGGAGTCTGCCGCTGTCCGCCTTGCCTTCCCAATAGTCCGTTGGATCCTCTCCCAAAAGCAATCGATCGAAATCCTGGGTGATGTTGCTGCACGCCACCGGGTAGGGACCCTGCGTCGGCAAGGGCTGGACAACATCGCTCGGGGCCGGAGAATCCGGCGGAAAAACGCCGCCCCCGCCTGCGCCGCCGCCACCGCCGCCGCATGCGCCGAACACGAGGACGATTCCCCAAACGCATATAACCAGAAGGTTTTGAAAGGCTCTTTTCATGATGGCACCTCCTCGACGCGGACACTGTTGTTGAGTCTGGAACTCGCCGGGTGTTTCGGCAGGTTTTCTTCTAGTCGGTTGAGTTGTTTTGGTATCTTC
>CAZDYR010000246.1:0-4629 GCA_964509625.1 uncultured Smithella sp.
CTTTTGCACCGCGGGAAATTCCCGATCAGGAAATTTTATCACGTAAATGATCGCGGCAATAGACAACACAATCAGCGCAATCAACACCACCGGTAAATATTTTCTTTTATTTTTCTTTTTCATGGACGGCCTTCGCTGGCGGCTCACCCGTGCATTCATCATTATTTAACAAGATTATTTTTCATGATATCCCAGCTTTTCAGAATATCAATAGCCGTCTTGAGCTGATTATCTCTGGTCATATCGGCAACCTCTTTAATGGATTCCGCCTGAGGCTCTTCCATCTGTTTACCATCTTCTCTGGCCGGTTTGATGTGACCCTTGAGATCTTTTTCCCGGAGCCTCTCCTCCAGGCGGTTTTCCTTTTCCTCGGAAGGCCTCACCGGCTTGACGATAATGTCCGGCTTGATGCCCTCGGCCTGGATGGATCTGCCGCTGGGCGTATAGTAACGCGCCGTAGTTAATTTCAGTTCGGAACCGCCTTCCAATGGGATCACCGTCTGCACGGATGCTTTGCCGAAGGTCTGCGTTCCCACAATCAGCGCCCGGCCGTTATCCTGCAACGCGCCCGCCACAATTTCCGCGGCGCTGGCCGTTCCTTCGTTGACCAGAACAACCATGGGAACAGTGATTTCCCTGTCGCCACTGTCCTGCGCACTCGTCCTGGTTTCCATATTTTTAGTCCGGCCTCGCGTGGACACAATGACACCCGACCGCAGGAACATATCGGATACCTCAATGGCCTGGTTCAGCAGACCGCCCGGATCATTTCTCAAATCCAGCACCAGCCCTTTCACCGGCTTTGCTTTTTCGGTCACTTCGGCAAGCGCTTTGCGCAAATCCGCGGAGGTTCTCTCGTGGAAGGAAGCGATACGGATATAACCGATATGATCATCGAATGTTTTTGCTTTCACGCTTTTAATCTGGATAACGGCCCGGGTCAGGATGATATCCCGGGGCTGGGGCATATTTTCCCGGATGATCGTAATTGTGACCTTGGAGTCCTTCGGTCCGCGCAGTTTCGTAACGGCCTCCAGAATGGTAATGTCTTTTGTGGATTTACCGTCTATTTTAATGATCTGATCACCGGATTGCACCCCGGCTTTATAGGCAGGCGTATCCTCTATGGGAGAAACAACGGTTAAAACATCCTTCAAAATGGTTATTTCAATGCCGATGCCGCCGAATTGCCCCTCCGTTTCCGTGTGCAGTTCTTTAGCCATCTCCGGAGTCAGAAACGCGCTATGAGGATCAAGTGTCTTGATCATTCCGTTGATCGCGCCCTGAATCAAAACAGACGAGTCGACTTCTTCCACGTAATTTTTCTGCACCATGTCCAATACTTCATTGAACGTTTTAATTTCTTTGTAGATATTTTTGTCTCTGGCGGAAACTTTGCTGTCGGAATACGGCCCAAATAGGACAAAGAGTCCCAGGAAAACGATGACAAATACTGGCCATTTACCGGATACGTTTTTCATACGCTGCCTCACTGTCAATAAAATGTTTGATTTCATATGAAGATTTGATTTTAATGGGGAAAGTATATATCACTTCACCTGCTGTTTTCCATACATTTCGGCAATCAGGCAGGAAATATTAAGGACATTTCAAACTGAACTGGAAGTAAATGGGCCGGAAAGGGACCTATTCAATCGACCAGGTTGTCCGGCCGGCTGAATCCTTTAAGGTAATATTCTGTGCCGTCAATTCCTTGCGGATGTCATCAGCCAGCGTCCAGTCCTTATCTTCCCGCGCTTTTTGCCGCTTCGCTATCAGCATCTCAATTTTTGCTGCATCCAGTCCGCGCTTATTTACTTCAATGGCGCGGTCGGCAAGGAAGAAGGCGTCCGGATCAGACTGAAAAATCCCGAGGACGTCACCAAAATGCATAAATAACGATGCGCCGGCCTCCAGGATCGTTTTTTTCGCTGATGCGGACACTGCTGCTTTCCCCGCAAGGGTAACCTGGTTGATCAGACGGGCGGCGTCGAATACGTACCCCAGAGCTTGCGCCGTATTAAAATCATCATCCAGAGCGGCGTCAAACTTGTTTTTTAATTCATTCAATTGGCTGACATTCTCCCGCTCAACAGCCCCCGGCTTTTCCCCGGCCTGCAGGTTCAGCTTCGCCCGGATGTCTTTCATCGACTGCAGGGCTGCGTAACAGCGAATGAGCGCCGTCCTGGACTCTCTGAGGGAGGCTTCCGAATAATCCACCGGACTTCGGTAATGGCTCTGGATCATAAACAAACGCAGGACTTCCGGATGGTATTGCTTGATAATTTCCCGGATGGGAAAGATGTTTCCCAGTGACTTGGACATTTTTTCGGCATTGATTTTAACAAAACCGTTATGCATCCAGTAATTGGCCAGGGGTTTTCCCGTTGCCGCCCGGGATTGCGCGATTTCATTCTCATGATGCGGGAAAACCAGATCTTCACCGCCCCCGTGAATATCAAACGTTTCCCCCAGATAACGCCGGCTCATGGCCGAGCACTCAATGTGCCAGCCCGGCCTGCCCTTGCCCCACGGACTTTCCCAGAAAGGCTCACCGTCCTTGCTCTTTTTCCAGAGGACAAAATCCAACGGATTTCTTTTCTTGTCGTTAACGTCCACGCGGGCGCCAGCCATCATTTCATCAAGTTTGCGCCCCGATAATTCGCCGTATGCGGGGTATTGATTGACCGCAAAAAACACGTCGCCGTCCACGGCATAGGCAATGCCCCTGTCTTCCAGCGCCTTGATCAAAGCAATCATATCCGCCATATGGGCTGTGGCTCTCGGCGTCACGGTCGGGGTCAAGACATTGAGCGCAGCCATATCTTCATCGTGTAATTGAATGTAGCGCTCGGCTATCTGGTCGATACCGACGCCTTCTTTGTTCGCCCGGTCAATAATCTTGTCGTCAATATCGGTAAAGTTTTTTACATACGTCACCTGGTAGCCGCGCGCCTTTAAATGCCGGAAAACCACGTCAAAAACAACCGCGGCACGGGCATGACCGACATGGCAGACATCGTACGCCGTAATGCCGCAGACATACATGCCGACAGCGCCTTCTTTGATCAGCTGAATATTTTCTTTCTGTCTAGTTCGGGTATTAAATATTTTTTGAGGCATATTTCTTCTTTCATCAGGGATAGAGCGGGACTATCTTAAGGCCGCTGTCTTCCGGCAGAGAACAGATGATATTCATATTCTGGACCGCCTGTCCGGCGGCTCCCTTGATTAAATTGTCGATGGCGGAAATAATAATGACTCGATTGGTCCTTGGATCATGAGCCAGACCGATATCGCAGTAATTTGATCCGCAAACAGACGAAATATTGGGATAATCACCCGCGGGGCATATCCGCACAAACTTTTCCGGTTCATAAAACGACGTATAGAGAGCATGGAGATCCGCCAGAGCAGCGTTTTTCTTCAACGTAGCGTAAATCGTACTCAAGATACCTCTTTTGACCGGCAACAAATGCGGCGTGAACGAGATGGCAAACGTCTGGCCGGCCAGCGCGTTCAGCTCCTGCTCAATTTCGGGCGTATGGCGGTGCTTGCCCACTTTGTAAGCTTTAAATCCTCCATCGACTTCGCAAAAAAGAGAACCGACAACCGGATCCCGTCCCGCGCCGCTGACACCCGAGGCCGAATCGGCGATGATCGAGGAAACATCCACAATCCTGTTTTTCAACAGAGGTGCCAGACCCAGAATGATACTGGTCGGATAACAGCCGGGATTGGCAATCAGACAGGATTTTTTAATAGCAGGCCGGTACAGTTCGGGAAGCCCGTAGACCGCCTCGCCAAAAAGATCGGAGCTCGTATGCCCGGCGTACCATTTTTCGTACGTCGCGAGATCCCGCAGACGATAATCAGCCGAAAGATCAATGACTTTTTTGCCCGCCTGGATAAAAACGGGAGCGATATCCATGGAAACACCGTGTGGCAGGGCCAGAAAAACGATATCGCACAGTTTGGCGATCTCCTGAGGCGAGGCGTTCGAATACACAAGCGGTGTCAAGCCGGCAAGAGACGGAAATACCTGTGCCACCGGCACGCCGGCGTAGCGCCTGGACGTTGCGGCCACCAGATTCACATCCGGATGCCCGGATAAAATCCTGATAAGTTCCTGCCCCGTATAACCACTGGCTCCGAAAACTGCTGTTTTGATTTTCATAAGAAAACTCCAAAAAAAAAAGGGAGGCCTGAAAGCCCCCCTGGATCATTAACGCTTGGAGAATTGGAATCTCTTTCGGGCTCCCGGTTGTCCATATTTCTTTCTTTCAACAACACGGGCATCCCGTGTTAAAAAACCCGCCTTTTTGAGGACGGGGCGCAAATCAGCGTCATAAGCCAGAAGCGCTTTGGAAATACCGTGTTTGACGGCTCCGGCCTGTCCAGCGACACCGCCTCCGCCGACATTGATATAAAAATCAAACTGATTGTTCTTGCCGGTGATTTCCAGAGGCTGACGGATGATCATTTTCAGGCTGGGACGTGAAAAATACTCCTCGTAGCTTCTTTTGTTGACGACAATGTTACCGCTGCCTGATTTCATATAGACGCGGGCAATGGCGCTTTTTCTCTTACCGGTTGCATAAAAACGTTGTACTGTCATGACTTCTCCCA
>CAZDYR010000247.1:0-4626 GCA_964509625.1 uncultured Smithella sp.
AGCGCTGCATGCGCTATTTGTATTTAAAAGTCGGCGAATGTTATTATCAAGCGGCGCTTTTGTCAATTATTTTCATTATAGCGGGAGCTGACTCACCCCTGCTGTTCGGAATGCCCAAACCTGATGAACGGCTCCAACGCGGAGCCCGGAGTCAACGGGTCGTAATTGATGCCTGGCATTTCACCGGGAAAAATGGGCAAGAGGCTCTGCCACCCGAACGGATGGCTGCCCCTTGCCCGACTGCTATCACCGGCAGGACGAAAAAAATCGATCGGACATTTTTTCTTCCCGGAAATAGTTTCAATATAATATCATTCCCGGAACAGGATACTTGAGACAGAGTTTTTCCACGTCCCGCCTCGTGGCGCGAAGCAGTTTTTCATCCTGTGCGCCTGTAAGCGCCCGGCTGATCCAGCTTGCGATCTTAACCATCTCCGGCTCTTTCATGCCGCGGGTTGTCGCCGCGGGCGTCCCCAGACGGATTCCGCTGGGCCGAAGCGGCGGATTGGGGTCGTCCGGAATAATCTGTTTGTTCGTGGTAATGGAGACCGCATCCAGAATCTTCTCCGCCTGCTTGCCGTCCAGGCCGAAACTCTTCACCGTGTCGATCACCATCATGTGATTGTCGGTGCCGTCGGTGATCAGCTTGGCGCCGTGATTCATCAGCGCCTCGGCAAGCGCTTTCGCGTTTTTCAAAATCTGTACGGCATAGGTTTTAAACTCCGGCTGGAGCACCTTGCCCAGCGTCACTGCGATGGCCGCAACCGTCTGCATGTGCGGTCCGCCCTGAAGCCCCGGGAAAACCGATTTGTCGATGACGCCTGCATACTGCGATTTGCACAGAATCAACGCGCCGCGCGGGCCGCGCAGGCTCTTGTGCGTGGTGGTCGTGACAATATCAAATCCGCAGTCAAACGGATTGTTCATGACGCCTGCGGCCACCAGGCCCCCGATGTGCGAAATGTCCGCCATTGTGAGGGCGCCGACATCGTCGGCCACCCGTTTAAAATCCTCATAGCGGTAATCCCGCGGATAAGACGTATAGCCGCACAAAACGATTTTGGGTTTCGTCTCCCGGGCAACTTTCATCAACGCGTCGAAGTCGATTTTGCCGGCGTTGTCCGGATCGGTTTTATACCGGACGAAATTAAACAGGGTTCCCATGTGCGACACAGGCGCGCCGTGCGTTAGGTGTCCGCCGTGAGACAGGTCCATCCCCAAAACGGTATCGCCGGGTTTCAAAAATGCCAGGTAGACGGCCTGATTCATGGGTGATCCCGAAAGCGCCTGCACGTTGGCATGTTCGCAGCGGAAAACCTGTTTCGCCCGCTCGATCGCCAGCGTCTCGATGCGGTCGGTATATTCCTGTCCTCCGTAGTAGCGCTTCCCCGGATACCCTTCGGAATATTTGTTGGTGAAGATTGACCCGTTGGCGGCCAGCACTTCTGGATACGTGTAATTTTCCGACGGGATCAATTCAATCCCTTTGCGCTGCCTTTGCTCCTCGCCGTAAACAGCCTCGAAAACCTCCGGATCGTTTTTCTTGAGGCTTTTCCAGTTGCGGTCAATTACCGGTTTGGCCGGTGACGCTGATTTTCTCGGCGCTGTTTTTTTGAGGGTTGTTTTTTTGACGACGGTTTTCTTTTGAACGGCCTTTTTGGCTGTCAGCTTCTGCTTTTTGGCGACCATAGTACTCCTCCCCAAGTTTCCATGTTTATCTTTTGCCCAGGCGCACAACAAAAGAAGGGAGCTTCCCGATGGTCATTTCCATCTAGAACGCCAGTTGCCAATCTGGTTGTCTTATAGAAGATGGAACGATTTTTTTCAAGGATAAAAAATACAGATTGCCGTGCGGCCCAAGCGTCCGTTCGCCATGACAAATATCTCACGAAATTCCGTAGATACCAGCCCGCACCGGTATTACAAAAATACGGGATTCCCGCTTGACCGATTCCATCTTTTCCTATAGTTCATGACGACATTGATTCATCTTTCGTTTGTCGCGGTTTGTGTAAATTAACTTCCAACCCAACAATCCTCTGGAGGGAAAAATGGAAACAAAGCCCTGGCATCGTCACTATGATTACAATGTCCCAACAACCATCCGTTATCCGCGTCTTGCCATTCACCACTTGATCGAACTGCCGGCCAATTCTTATCCGGACAAAGCCGCGCTGTCCTATTTCGGCACGGAAATGACTTTCTGGGAATTGCGAACCCAGATCCTGCGTTTTGCCAATACACTCGCGGCTCTTGGCATCCAGAAAGGCGACCGGGTGGGCATTCACCTGCCCAACTGCCCCCAGTATCCGATTGCCTACTATGCGGCTCTGTCGCTGGGAGCCATCATCGTCAATCTCAATCCCCTGTATACACCGGACGAACTGACGTTGATGGTAAACACCTCGGGACTGACCACATTGGTCACATTCGATATCGCTCTGCCCGCAATCCGCACGCTTTGCAAAAATGTCCGCATTCCCCGAGTGATCGTAACGGCTATGACGGACTTCATCAAAGGATTCCCCGCAAGCACATCCAAAAGCCTCGATCTGGAAAAGGGATGGCTGCACTTTTCGGAACTCCTGGAAAAAACGACGTCCACCAGGCGCATCAAGGTCGAGGTCAATTCTGAAGACCCGGCCCTGATTCAGTTCACCGGCGGCACGACGGGCATCCCCAAAGGCGCCGTTCTGACGCACGGCAATGTAATCGCGGCCGTATTTTATTGCGGCCTCTGGGGCAATCCGACCATCCCTCTGACACCGCCGGAGAAACGCAACGTCATGGCCATCCTCCCCTATTTTCACGTCTACGGGAATATCGTGGTGATGAACTGGGCCATGTTCTCCTGCGCGACTCAGATTCAAGTCCCCCGCTTCAATATTGACGAAATGATGGAACTTCTCGCCAATTTTGAAAAAATCACCTTCTTCCCGACGGTTCCCACATTGATCACCGCCCTGATCAATCATCCCAAAGCGGAAGAACTGAATCTGGCCAAGAAGATCGGCCTTTTGAATTCCGGGGCGGCGCCGATGGCCTCAGAACTGATCGATCAGGTCAAGGATATGGGGATCTATTTCAGCGAAGGTTACGGCCTGTCGGAATCCACATCCGTCGGCGTCAGCAATCCGGTGCTGGGGCTCAAGAAAATCGGCAGCATCGGCATCCCTATCCCCGACAACGATGTTAAATTGGTTGACGTGGATGAGGGCCGCACAGAAGTCGCCGACGGGCAGCCGGGTGAAATTATCATGAAAGGCCCGGTCATTATGCAGGGCTACTGGAACAATCCTCAGGAAACAGCCGGACAACTCAAAGACGGCTGGCTGTACACGGGAGATATCGCCATCCGCGACCCGGACGGCTATCTGTTCATCGTCGACCGTAAAAAGGATATGATCATCGCCGGCGGGTTCAATATTTACCCGCGGGAAATCGACGAAGTTCTCTTCCAGCATCCCAAAGTCTCCGAAGCGGTGGCTCTGGGCATCCAGGACGAATACCGAGGGGAAACCGTCAAAGCGTTCATTGTTCTGAAAGAGGGCGAACAATGCACGGCGCAAGACATTATCTCGTTCTGCAAGGAAAAACTGGCTCCCTACAAAGTGCCGAAACTGGTCGAATTTCGGAAATCGATTCCCAAGTCGGCGGTCGGCAAAATTCTGCGAAAAGTCCTGCGTGAGGAAGAAGAAGCAAAAGCAAAACAAAAGCGACAGGAACGCGAACAATAAGATGCGGATCCTCAGGAATTTTTTAAAAAAAAGGCCCGGAAGCTTTTGCTTCCGGGCCTTTGGTTATTGGTTATTGCTAAAGACTAGTGATGTCCGTGGGCGTCGGATTTCTTTTCTTCGCCGTAGACCACCAGTTTGCCTTCATGCTCCATCTCTTTGAGCCAGCCCGGATGCTGCTTCTTCAACACCGCCTTGTCCATCCATCCCGTGATCATCGCAGGAACCGTCCCCGGGTTTCCAATCGTCCCCAGGTACAGGTGAATGAAGAAAAAGGCGAATATCGCCACAAAACCCAAAGCGTGCAACGGGTACATCCAGCGAACCAAACCCGCCGGCAACGCCGTCGGAAACCACATGATCAATCCCGTGATGATCATCAAAACGCCCGCTCCCGCAACCGTCAAAAAGAACAGCTTCTGTCCCGGATTGTATTTCCCCGTCTCCGGCACCTTGTCCACATGCCACAAATATCCGCCCGCAACCTTGATCCACTCTAAATCCTCAGGAAACACGAACACACCCGCTTCCTTCCACCACATCCGGATCACCAAAGCCAATGACGCCGCAAAAACCAGCCCCGTAAAATTATGGACCAGCTTCATGCTCTTCAAACCGCCAAACAAATAGCCGATAAAGTTAAACGTCTGGAACATCATCCCCAGACCCGTCAAACACAACAAAAGACAGGAAATGGCCAGCATCCAGTGCAAAATCCGCTCATAACTGTCCGTGACTTGTACATATCCCTTCTGCATGGTTATTTCCCTCCTTCCGTATTCCCGGCATCATCCCCCTCTTTGGGCAAATCCGGATACTTCGGCCCGTGTATCATGTAATGGAAAAACGCTCCGCCCAACACGCCACCTGCAGCCAATAAACTCAGCGGCTT
>CAZDYR010000248.1:0-4604 GCA_964509625.1 uncultured Smithella sp.
GTATGTCGGTGTACATTAGACAGCATAAACCATAATGTGATAGATGATAGAAAAGATAAGAGGAATTTATGATGGCTATAATGAATAAGATAATCCACGTCATTTACGCAATCGCTCTAACACTGCCGTTACTGATGTCTTTGCTGTATTCTTTTAAAATACTAAGAGATTCAAAGAGAAAAGATAAATCTCTAAAGTTTGCCGTTAAATTAATTAGCATTGCCACCTTTTCAATTTTAGCATCGTTTTTAATTATTTTCATAGTTATTAAATTTATAATTCCAGATATTAAAATACCAAGGTCGTTGAATATTTTAGGTATATTTATTTTCTTTCTTTATTACGCAACATTTATTGGTTTTCTGTATAGTCTTGGAGAACTAGGTCCGGGTGGTGTGTCGCCCAATAAAGTTATTCGTGAATTGTATAATGATTTTTTTAAAAAAGGGACCGATGGTGACGCCCGTGACGCCCGGGGCCCGAGGGGGACGCCCGTAAAATACTAAGTTTCTCGTGTTATTGACAATGTGCCCCATACGTGCTACACTACAGTAAATGGAGGAATAAAATCATGGCTAAAATAAAAAGCGCTATGGTTCGCGCACGTATAGAACCAGTTTTAAAGACAAAAGCAGAAAAATATTTTGATAGGTTAGGGTTATCAACAACTCAAGCCATTACGTTATTCTTCAAACAAGTCGAACTTCATCGCGGCTTGCCTTTCGAAATAAATATTCCCAATGCTGAAACGATAGCTGCCATAAAAGAAGTTGAAAATGGCGGAGGCATGAAATTCGAGAATACGGATGAATTGTTCAAGCATCTTGGTATTTGATGCCATTGCGATTTCACAGGATAACAAGACGGCAAGGACGAGGCGACGCAGGCATATTATAAACGTATTATTAATACGTTTAGGGAACAGATGAAGCAGCCAATAAAGTTAGCCAAAAAAAGCGAATGGGTATGATAATGAAACGCGTCCATAGTAGCACCGCCTTTGAAAAAGATGTTGAAAGGCTGATTAAAAGAAACAAAGATCTGGAAAAACTTAAATCCGTAATACGTTCTTTAGCGCGTGGAGAAAAGTTAGATCCAATATATCGGGACCATCAATTGACGGGAAATTATTATGGTTGCAGAGATTGTCACATAGAATCCAATTGGCTGTTGATTTATAAATACGATGAAAAAACTTTATTCTTAATAAGAACCGGAACACATTCAGATTTATTTAAAAAGTAATACTCGGGGACCAAGGGGGACGCCCGTAAAATAATAAGTTTCTAGGGATGAAACGACGGTTCAAGCGATTCAATTAAAGAGGTTTAAAGGGTGGGCGGACGCCGGGATCAGCAAGACTCGACGCACCTTCGCGGAAGCTTATCCATGCGTCCTTCAGGATCGTTTATCACCTTGATGGAAATAGAACCAGAATCATCAGGGCATGACAAAGTGAGGGATTGTTGAAAAAGTCCGAATGCTGCGAGATAGGCGTGATGAACCGTACGTGAGATTTGAAAATGGTGGGCAATGAGAGATTCGAACTCTCGGCCTTTGGCTTCGGAGGCCAGCGCTCTATCCAGCTGAGCTAATTGCCCACGTCGGGTGTTACTACACTATCCCGATGCAATCTTCAATGAATAAATTCAATTTCCATGAACAGAGAAGAGGGGAGCGGGGTTACGTGTGTTCAAGCCCCTGATGTTTTGGAGCCAGCATGTTTTTTTGATGTATGGTCTTTCCCCAGATAGTAGTTGATCCATGAGGAGGTCTGATAGAGATCCCAGTTGCAGGGGGGGACGATTTCTTTCTGCAGATGCTCCTGTTCTGCGTATTTCTTCAGACGGGCGTAGGCCCGGATGTAAACGCACTTTCTCTTTTCGGGATATACTTCGCACCAGCCCTTAAAGCTCCCGCCGCAGGCCCCGTTTCGCTGGTTTTTGGGACATTGAGACATCGGGCAGAGATAGGCGACGTCAATGAGGGCGCAGTCTCCGCAGTCCCGGCAATCAAAAAGCAAAACCTTGTTTAAGTGTTCCAGCTTATGAAAAAGATTTTCCAGCCTCGACCCGCTCACTTTACCGCTCAATCCCTTCATGAAGCCATAGAGTTTTTTCCCCGGTTCAAACATGAGTTTGTGGAAGAACCGCGACAATCCATACGTGCATCCGATATCGGCGTCCAGAGGCAGGGATTGACGGTTGACCGGCGCATCAAGGTTCAGACCGGTTGCCGGATCATTTTCAAAATAATAGAAGCCGTTGTCGATGGGGTAATCAAAGTACGGGATCAGCTCCGTCCAGCGTGATGTCAGTAATTCTCCCTGACGGATGATTTCCTCCACCTGTTGATATTTGATGTTGTGCCCGCCGATATGGACACCGCTGAAGCCCATGCCTTTCAGGATCGCGTACATTCTGGCGGCCCGCAGGATTCGGGCTCCTTCTCCCTTGTCGGGATCGTTCCGCTCCCGGTCGATATCCGCCAGAAGCTGGTCCGTGACCACCGATCCGGGCAGATCGTTGCGGTTCATCATTTTCGCCGCGCCAAACGGAAGGATATAAATATTTCCGATCAAGGGCAGGTTGAAGCCGCTTTGCCGCATGAAAAGCAGGACTTCATGAAATTTTCTTGCGTCGTAGCCCAGCTGCGTGACGATGAACTGCGCGCCCGCTTCGATCTTCTTTTTCAGTTTATAGTACTGGATCATCTGTTCCGCTTCAGTCGCCTTAAAGGGAGAAACAACGGCACCGGCGAAGAAGTCGCTTGGCTGATGCCGGATGCTCCCTTTCATGCCCGGGTACTCCAGCCCCCGGTTCATCTCTGATATCAATTGCAGGATATGAATCGGATCCAGATCAAATACAGGAGATGGCCGTCCCTGAAAACCGGAGACGGGATAATCACCGCTCATCACCAGTAGGTTTTGGACTCCCGCGCGGTCCAGCGCGTAGAGCTGGCTTTCGATCTGATTACGGTTCTTGTCTTTGCAGGTGAAATGGACGAGAGGCTCGATGCCCAGTTTCAGAATTTCGGCGCCCATGAAATCGGCGGACATGGCCGGGGTTCCGCCCGGGTTGTCCGTGAGGGTGAGGGTGGATATCTTTCTTCCGGAAGCGGCCTCACCGGCAAGTGCCATGGCCTTTTCCTGTGCGGCCTCTTTCGCGCCTCTTCCCGGGACCAGTTCCCAGGTTACGGGGAAAATGGAGGGATTCAATAACGCTTCTTTAAAATGATTAGACTGCACCAGTAATCCTCGGTCTACATTTCGTATTTCGGTAAGGTGAAAATCGCATGGACAAAAGGCATTGTCAACTATTTTTATAAAAAGGCAATGGGTGATGGGGAACCGATAAACATTGCACCTTGTGCCTTCATCATTTGGCCTTTAGCCTTCAACCTTCTCTTTAAGGGTTGCAGTTGCTTTGGAAATTTGTTACTTTACGTCATGCGATTTGTAAAAAAGTATCTGATGCGGGAAACATTGTCTGGTCTGGTGATTCTTGTTGCCGCATTCTGGGCATCGCAGGTATTTGCCGTGACGGATATATCCAATGTCCGGTATTGGGCCGCGCCCGATCACACAAGGATTGTGTTTGATCTCAACGCTGAACCGGTTTATCAGTTTAACATCCGGGAAAATATTCTGACTCTGGAATTTTCCGACGCCGAGGTCAAAACATCGTTGCCTTCTGAAATGCCTGTCGGCAAACCGGGTATATCAAAAATTGTCTTTATCACCGCCGGAGACAATCAATGCAAAATAGAGCTCGTCCTGGATCAATACTCGAAAGTTGAAGTCTTCAAGCTGAAAAAGTTTTTGGACAAGCCTGATCGTGTCGTCGTGGATATTTTTCTGCCCCAGGCGGTTAAAGAAGAAGCGTTCGCAGAGCCGCAAATTGTATCTGTGAAAAAGCGGGTCATCGTGATTGATCCCGGTCACGGAGGGGAAGATCCGGGCGCTATCGGCAAAAACGGGACCTATGAAAAACATGTCGTGCTGGCGATCAGCCGTGAAATAAAAAAATCGATTGATCGCATGCCCGGATATCGCGCGGTCTTAACCCGCAACGGGGATTATTATGTATCGTTCAGCAAGCGTCTAAACATGGCCCGGCAGACCAACGCGAGTCTCTTTATCAGCGTTCATGCCGACGCGGCCAGAAACCGCCAGGCCAGAGGCAGTTCCGTTTATTGTTTATCAATGGGCGGCGCGAGCAACGAAGCCGCGAAATTGCTGGCCAATAACGAAAACCTGTCTGATATCATCGGCGGCGTATCCAACGGCGACGGGAATAATCAATCGGATGAAATCATTCTCAATATGTTTCAAACCAACACGATTAATCTGTCAAAGACCTTTGCCACGGACCTGCTTGATCAGCTCGGCCGTGTGCACTGCCTGAAATATCCCGTTTTTCATGAAGCGCCTTTCCGTGTATTGAAACTCCTGGATATTCCCGCCGTGCTTTTGGAAACCGCTTTTATTTCTCACCCGGAGGAAGAGAGCCTGTTGAAAAAAAACAGCTTCAGGAAAACAATCGCGTCTGCGGTCGCTTTGACTGTCAATAATTATTTCTCCGGGGCCAATGGCGTTGCTC
>CAZDYR010000249.1:0-4604 GCA_964509625.1 uncultured Smithella sp.
GCGCAGTATGTCGAAAAAAAAGAAATCCGCCGTTACGACAATTTTGCCATTTACACGCTGGCCGCGTCCCAGATGGCTCTGCAAGATGCCGCGTTGACCATCGGTCCGGACATTGCTGAACGGGTCGGCGTTATCATCGGTTCCGGCATGGGCGGCGTGCAAACGATTGAAGATGAAATCAAGGTGCTCAATACGTCCGGCCCCCGCCGATTGTCGCCGTTTGCGGTTCCGGCGATTATCGCCAACCTGGGGTCCGGTCATGTCTCCATGCGTTTCGGCGCCAAAGGACCGATCAGCTGCACCGTGACGGCCTGCGCCTCGGGCACGTCGGCCATCGGAGACGCCTACAAGATCATCGCTTACGGCGACGCGGACGCCATGATCACCGGCGGTGTGGAAGCGGCGGTAACGCCGCTGGGCATCGGCGGTTTCTGCGCTATGAAGGCGCTTTCAACGCGCAATGATGAACCCGAAAAAGCCAGCCGCCCGTTTGACAAGGAACGCAACGGATTCGTCCTTTCTGAAGGATGCGGCGTGCTGATCCTGGAGGAGCTGTCCTTCGCGCTGAATCGGGGCGCAAGAATTTACGCGGAGATAGTCGGCTATGGATGCACATCCGACGCCTTTCATCTGGCCGCTCCGCCTCCGGGTCACGAAGGCGCGGGCCGCAGCATGCGGGCGGCGATCAACGATGCCGGCCTGAAAACAACGGACATCGATTACATCAACGCGCACGGCACGTCCACACCGCTTAATGATCTGTATGAAACCCAGGCGATCAAGAATCTTTTCGGCGATCACGTGAATCGGTTGATGGTCAGCTCAACCAAATCCATGACCGGGCACATGCTGGGCGCCACCGGCGCCGTTGAAGCCATTTTTTCCGTCAAGGCGATCCGGGAGGGCGTCATTCCGCCGACTGTCAATCTGGACAACCCGGATGATGGATGCGATCTGGATTTTGTGCCGAATATCGCCAGACATAAGGAAATCAACACCGCGATGTCCAACAGCTTCGGATTTGGAGGCGTCAACGCGGTGGTCGTGTTTAAAAAATATCAGGATTAATCATAACTGAAGGAGTTTTTTTACATGTCGTTTTTAGAAAAAGTTGATCCGGAAGTCGCAAAAGCCATTGACCTGGAAACCAGACGTCAGGCGGGAAAACTGGAGCTCATCGCTTCGGAGAATTTTGTGAGTGAAGCGGTCCTGGAGGCCCAGGGCTCTGTGATGACGAATAAATACGCCGAAGGCTACCCCGGCAAGCGCTATTACGGCGGTTGTGAATACGTTGATATTCC
This sequence comes from uncultured Smithella sp., assembly GCA_964509625.1. Classification (GTDB taxonomy): domain Bacteria; phylum Desulfobacterota; class Syntrophia; order Syntrophales; family Smithellaceae; genus UBA8904. The sequence continues at coordinate 1,302 of CAZDYR010000249.1, forward strand.
GGAAAGTCTGGCCATTGAGCGCTGCAAGAAACTTTTCGGCTGCGATGAAGCCAACGTTCAACCCCATTCCGGTACGCAGGCCAACATGGCCGTGTATTTTGCGGCCTGCTCTCCCGGCGACACGGTTTTGGGCATGAACCTGTCGCACGGCGGCCATTTGTCGCACGGAAGTCCTGCGAATTTTTCCGGCAAGTATTATAAAATCGTTCCCTACGGCGTCAACCGCGACACGGAAACGATCGACTACGATGAACTGGCCAAAATCGCCAGGGAAAACAAACCCAAAATGATCGTGGTCGGCGCGAGTGCCTATCCGCGGACGATTGACTTCAACAAATTCCGGGCCGTGGCCGATGAAGTCGGCGCGGTGATCATGGCCGATATCGCACATATCGCGGGACTGGTGGCCGTGGGGCTTCATCCGTCGCCGATTCCCGTCTGTGAGTATGTCACCACCACCACGCACAAGACACTGCGCGGCCCCCGCGGCGGTTTGATCATGTGCAAGGAACCCTATATCAAGATTCTCAACAGCCGCGTTTTCCCGGGCATGCAGGGCGGTCCGCTGATGCACATCATCGCCGCCAAGGCCGTCGCCCTGAAAGAAGCGCTGACGCCGGAATTTAAAACCTATCAACAGCAGATTGTGGCCAACGCCCGGGCCATGGCCCAGCAGCTCAAAGACGAGGGATTCCGTCTGGTATCGGGCGGCACGGACAATCACCTGATGCTGGTCGATTTGACGGCCAAAGGCGTGACGGGCAAAGACGCGCAGGAAGCGCTGGACCGCGCGTCCATCACGGTCAACAAAAACGGTATTCCTTTTGACACGCAGGGGCCGATGGTCACCAGCGGCATCCGCATCGGCACGCCGGCGCTCACCACCCGCGGCATGAAGGAAGATGAAATGCGCCTGATCGCCTCGCTGATTGCCGACGTGATCAATCATATAAATGATGAGCAGAAAATCAAAACCGTGGCCGAGCAGGTCAAAGCGCTTTGCGCCCGGTTCCCTCTTTACGCGCGCAGAATAAAAGCATAAAGAGGATCAAGGCGGGGCGCTTCTCCAGCGGCTCATCAGAAAGCGGAAAGGTATGACGGAAAAACACGCGCCGCCGCGTCATGTTTCAGGCAAAGCCGATTCACGCCCCGACTGGGACACGTATTTTCTGGATATTGTCGAACTGGTGTCGCGGCGCAGCACCTGCCTCAGAAGGGCCGTGGGGGCCGGGCTGGTTCGCGATAAAAGGATCCTGGCCACCGGTTACAACGGCGCTCCCTCCAAACTGCAGCACTGTCTGGATATCGGCTGTCTGCGTGAACAGCTTCAGGTGCCGTCCGGCGAACGCCATGAACTCTGCCGCGGTCTGCACGCGGAACAAAACGCCATCATTCAGGCCGCCCTGCACGGCGTCAGCGCGAAGGATTCCACTCTGTATTGCACCAATCATCCCTGTGTTATTTGCGCCAAGATGATCATCAACGCCGGTATAGCGCGCATTGTGATCCGTGACGGATACAGCGATAAACTGGCCGCGGAAATGCTCCGGGAGGCGGGCATCAGCGTTGAACGTCTGGATAAATCATAAAGGATCCGGTACAATAAAGTCATGAAATGTCCTTTTTGCGGCAACGCGGAAAACAAGGTGATTGATTCACGTATCAGCAAGGACGGCAAGGCCATCCGCCGCCGCCGGGAATGCCTGGGGTGTCAGCGGCGGTTCACGACGTATGAATACGTGGAAGACATCCTGCCGATGGTCGTTAAAAAAGACGGACGGCGCGAACCGTTTGACCGGATGAAGATCCGCAACGGCGTGAGAACGGCCTGTGAAAAGCGGCCGATCAGCACGGAGGACATTGATCAAATCGTCGAAAATGTGGAAACGGCCTGCCAGGAGTTTCAGGGAGAAGAAATTCCCTCGTCGATGATCGGCGAGAAAGTGATGGCCGAACTCAAAATACTCGACGGCGTCGCTTATGTGCGCTTTGCCTCCGTTTACCGGCAGTTTCGCGATGTGTCGGAATTTATGTCCGAATTGAAGGACCTGTTGAGCAAGGGTAAAAAATAATGTTTACCGGCATTATAGAAGGACTGGGGAAAGTTGTCCGTCTGACCATGAAAGGCGCGGACGCCATACTGGAAGTGGAAACCGCGATTGATTTGCGTGAAGTATCCCTGGGCGACAGCATCGCCGTGAACGGCGCCTGCCTGACGGTGACGGCCAAAACAGCCAAATCCTTTACCGCTGACGTCTCCGCGGAGACGCTGGCCAGGACGACGCTCAAACGCTTGCAGGCGGGCCACCCGGTTAACCTGGAAAAATCTCTGCGCGCGGGCGGCTTTCTGGGAGGGCATTTTGTTCTGGGGCATGTGGACGGGACCAGCCGCATTCTTTCCAAAACCCAGAAGTCCGGCTCAATGATTTTTGCCATTGAGGCCGAAACGTCCCTGTCGCGTTACATCGTGGAAAAAGGTTCGATCGCCATCGACGGCATCAGTCTGACGGTGAACAAGCTTGAAAAAGGCCGGTTTTATGTTAATATTATTCCGCATACAGCCGAGAACACGACACTGCTCGGCAAAAAAGAGTCGGATGTTGTGAATATTGAAACCGATATTCTGGGAAAATATGTGGAAAAGTTATTGCAAAGCCCGCGGGGAATCGATAAGGACTTCCTCGCCGAAAATGGTTTTATCAAATAGATAAGGAAGTAAGGGAAATATGACAGTCAGTAAAATTTCAGAAGCAATCGAAGACATCCGCAACGGGAAGATGGTGATTCTGGTGGATGATGAAGACCGGGAAAATGAAGGCGACCTCTGCATGGCGGCGCAGTTTGTCACGCCGGAGGCGATCAATTTCATGGCCCGGCTGGGACGCGGGCTGATTTGCCTGACGATCAATGAAGAAATCGCCAACCGGTTGAAGCTCCATCCCATGGTCAAGGACAATCAGGCGCGCTTCGGTACGGCGTTCACCGTGTCCATTGAAGCGCGCCAGGGTGTGACGACCGGCATTTCGGCGGCGGACCGCGCCACAACGATTCTGGCCGCAGTGAACCCGGCGGCCAAGTCGGATGATATTGTCAGCCCCGGTCACGTGTTTCCGATTATCGCGCGCAAGGGCGGCGTTCTGGTCCGCACGGGCCAGACGGAAGGCTCGGTGGATTTATGCCGGCTGGCCGGACTGACCCCGTCGGGTGTGATCTGCGAAATCATGAAGGACGACGGCACCATGGCGCGAATGCCGGACCTGGAGATTTTTGCACGGGAACACAATCTTAAGATTTGTACGATAG
>CAZDYR010000250.1:0-4590 GCA_964509625.1 uncultured Smithella sp.
ACACCGAGTCATTGAAAAATATGTTCACAAAATACTTGACTACAATAAACCAGCCTGAAGGGCGAGTTTTCGGCTGTCGCTCCATAAGTCTTAGAGCCACAGTTGCGGAGCATTTTGAGCGAACGGTATGCCCCGGATTAACTGACACCTTAAAGAATATTTATTCTGGAAACCGACTTTCGCCGGTATGATGAAGAAAATGTTTACCCTCCCTCAATCCCTCCCATCCAGGGAGGGAAGGCGATAAGGGGGTGAGGCGGTGCTTTTTCTAAGCAGCGATTTTTAGGGTGACGTGCTTGCCGGCTTTAGTCGCCAGTGTGATCAGCATTTCCAGACTGAACTTCTCCCACTTGCCGGTGATTAAATCGGAAACCCGGGACTGGCTGACGCCGAAAATTTTTGCGGCGTCATTTTGGGTAAGTTTTTTCGTTGAAACAAACTTTCGCAGATCAGCCATTAGGTCAGCCCGCATCTTCAAAATGGCAGCTTCATCCGGCGAATATCCCAAATCGACAAATACGTTGCCTGATGATTCTGTAATGTTTTTTTTCATCAATTATACTCCGATTTGTTTGTATCTCATACGCGCCAGATCGATATCGCGCTGACTTGTCTTCGGGGTTTTTTTTGAAAAGCATGTAATACATAAACAGCATTACGAATCTTAGCGACATACATTAACCGCCATTCACCCAGGATGTGAATGCGTATTTCCTTTGCGCCATGTCCAACAGTTTGAACAGGCTTCCAGTCATGTGGCTCGAAGCCGTCCTGAACCGCACGAAGTTCAAAACCAGCAGCGCGACGAGCTTCTTCCGGAAAATCCCGTAAATCATCTAAGCTCGAACCGACAAATTTCAACGGCTTCATAATCGCAAACCCATTATATAAGTTTTTATATATTTAGCAAGTTGAATTTTTGAATTCGGTAAAGACCATAAGCCCAAACTATAGGTGATGTCAAATCATTATAAGCTGTTTCAGGTTGGATGGATGATTGAAGGCGGGTTCAATCACACCGATTAAGTCGTGCAGACACCGGTCAGTTATTTCGGAGATTTTTCTGCTGCGCCTTCGCCGTGCTTAACGCCCTTTTAATATCCGCGTTGTCAGGGTCGATTTCCAGATAATCCTGCCAGGTGGCAATGGCCTTCCCGATATTACCCTCCCTGTATTCCTGAAACCCCTTCTGGTAAAGAGCCGTTTTGCAGTTTGTCAGCCTTGCGTTCAGTTGCGTTTTGTTGAAAGAGAGTAAATGGGCGGCATCCTTAAAATCCGTGTAGCGCTTCAGCAGCAGATAGTAGGTCTTGCCGGCGGAGGCATAGTCATGTCTGCCATACGATCTTTCGGCGGTTTTGTGCATCGCTTCCAGGCTTTTGGCGAAGTTTCTGATCACGTCCTCATTCTTCGGGGTTTTTTCAATTTCCGTCTTGTAGGAATCGATCACCTGATTGGGGTGGCCCGGCGTTGAGAGATGCCTGTCATGGTCCGGTGTCTGAACCGAAGCTTGCGGAGGCGGCGCGGTTTTAACCTTTGGGGGCGGCGCTTCTTTCATCAGCATGCAGGATGAGAAAATAAATAAAAGCAATAGAACAGGAAAACAGAATCCGGTTTTTCGCAGATTGACCATCAGGCCGACCTCACGTCAGAAGATGCGGTTGCTTTTCCGGCGCCTCGTTTTTCGATGATGCCGACAAAGATGGCGACGAGATCCGCCCTTAATTTGGTGCCCGCCACCCGGACCATCTCCCGCAGCGCTTCCTCCGTGGACAAAGCCTTTCTATAGGGCCGGTCCGTCGTCATGGCGTCAAATGTATCAGCAATCGCGATAATGGCCGCAAAGAGAGGAATGCTGTCACCCTTAAGTCCGTCGGGATACCCCTTGCCATCCTGCCGTTCGTGGTGGTGCCGGACCGCGGGGATATATTTGCGCAAGGAAGGCGCTTTGTTGAGGATGTCCGCTCCATCTTGAACGTGCTGGATCATCTCTTCATATTCCGGTTTGTTGAGCCCGGCCGGCTTCAATAAAATAGAGTCCGGCGTTTTGATCTTTCCCACATCATGGAAAAGACAGGCCACATCAAGGTCTTTCAGGTCTTCCGGGGAAAGACCTATCGCCTGGCCGATGAGCAAAGACAGTTGTGATACGCGGGCGGAATGTCCCTGGGTGTAATGGTCTTTCGCGTCGATGGCTGCCGCCACCACCCGGACGATGGACACGTAAGCCTCTTCCAGGTCGCGGGCATACTTGTTGAGTTTGCTTTGCTGCTCGGCAATCGTGGACGACATTTCATTAAAATTGATGGTCAGTTTTCCCAGCTCATCATCGGCATAAATTTTGAGAGGGCTTTTCGAAATGCCGTCCTTCAACTGGCTGACTCCGGCTGAGAGCTCCGCGATGGGCTTGATAATAAAAGAGGCCAAGAGCACACTGGCGATGGTTCCCAGAATGAGGATGATGCCGAAGACGATAAATATCCGGGTGCGAATATCAGCCTGCGCCTGAAGTAAAACAGTCTTGTTGATGGCGAGCACCACGCTTCCCAGAGGTTTATTCATAAAGACAACTGGACAGGTTATTTCGAAAATGGAGTCCGATGATCGGGTTAATTCTTTTACGGTTGTTCCATCCGGGCTTTTTCTGATTAAACGGCTTGGGCCATGCGGGAGGGTTTTTTCGCTCATGGCCGTCTCGCTGTGAACCATTGTTTTGTTGTCGGGCGTGATGATCGCGACGTATTCGATGTCGTTGTTTGACGACTTTGCCTTAAAAACAAGATTGTCCAGTCCCAGAATATCCCTGGACAAAAGGCTGTATCCGGCGGATGCGGCAACGCTTTTGCCGACGGATTCCGCCCGCTTGATAATTTCATTTTTCAGATAATCATTCATGACCTGGACGGTAATAATGGAGAGCACAAAAGAGGTGCAGGTCATCAGAATGACGACAAAGAAAGCAATCTTGAAGCGCAGGCTGATGTATCGGTATCTTTTCCGGATCAGGCGAAACATGGCTTTAACAAAACCCGCCGGCAGGCTCACTGCAGAAACTATTTTCTGTTTGACTGTATCCAATTCAGCGTTCATTTTTATGTTTAATCATCAAAGCAGATCTTATTTCCTTGCACATGACCAGGCATTGATTAGCTGCTTGTTCCCGGAGGTTTTCACTTGACTCCAAGAGGGTATCTGATCACTGGACAGATGGTTATTTTCGTCAACATACATTTCTGCGTATACCATCTGCCTGTGCATTATCGCCGCCACTCTGCCGTAAACTATCGTCATCTGCCTGTTCCGGTTTTAGTGTGGCAAAAGCAAACCGGTTAGTCAAGGCAATAATTATTCACTGATTCCAATTAGATGGTCAATCCATCCGGACAAACCCCCCGCTTGAATTTTGCTTCCCTTCATGGTAGCTTGCCCGCAAAGCGTGTAAAATGCGGCACGCCGGTTCAGGAAAGGAAAATCTTGAAGTATTATCCGGTCTTTTGGAACATTGCAGGCAAAAAATGCGTCGTGATCGGCGGAGGGGAAGTGGCGGCCAGAAAAGTCGCCCGTCTGCTGGATTGCGGCGCGCAGGTTCGGGTGGTGAGTCCCGAACTTGTATTGGAACTGTCTGCCCTTAAAAGAGATGGACGCATCGAGCACATCCATGAAGAATATGATGGCAGGCATCTTTCCGGGGCCTGCCTGGTTATCGGTGCGACGGATAGCGAACAAACCAATGCCCGCATATCGCAGGACGCGAGAGACAAAGGCATTCCGGTCAATATTGTGGATGATCCGCAAAAATGCGATTTCATCCTGCCTTCTTTGATCGAACGCGGCGATCTGACCATCGCCTGCGGGACCGGCGGAAATTCCCCCGCGCTGGCGCGTCATCTGCGTGAAGAACTGGAGAAAACCTACGGCGAGGAATACGCGACGCTGCTCAATATCCTGGGACAGTTGCGGGGGCAAATGGAAAAAAACGCGGGTGAGGGGAAAATCTGGTTTGAAAAACTGATGGCGGCGGGTTTGCTCGACGCGATCCGGCAAAAGGATGAAAGCAAAGTGAAAAAAATTATCCGCGACATGACCGGCAGGGAGGTGCAGATTGAGTAGTCTGGAAATCATCTTGTTCGCTCTTGCGCTGGGATGCTGCGCGCTGGCCACCTCGGGTTATCTGCTGTCGCTTCTGGTAAAAAAAGTCGCGCTGGCTAAAGCCTCCACGTGGGTTCTGGCGGCGGGTTTCATCTTACTGACGATGAATCTTCTGCTGTCTGCCACTCAGTCAACCGGTTGGGACAACTTCGGTTCACGTCACTTTCTTACCATCTATGCGTGGGCGATTTCCGGTATTTACCTGGGATTGCAGTTTAAAACAAAAACGCGGCTGCTGGGCGCCTTTGTCGCGCCGTTTATTTTGTTGTTTCTGATTGCCGCGGCCGGACAGGGTTCGGACAAAAATCTGGTGCCGGCCCAGTGGCAGGGATGGCTGACCAATGTGCATCTGGTGCTGGCGATTGCCGGCGAGGCACTTTTTGTTCTGGCCTCGGCAGCCGGGGCAATGTTCATGATTCAGAACAGTTTGCTCAAACATAAAAA
>CAZDYR010000251.1:0-4576 GCA_964509625.1 uncultured Smithella sp.
TTCGGCGGCCGACGTGAACCCGACAGCCGAGATTAAAAAAATTACAGGTGAGGGAGCGAATTATTCTCTGGAATGCGCGGGAAATCCCAAAGTACTCAGGCAGGCACTGGAATCCGTCCGGCGGCCGGGTGTGTGCGGCTTGATCGGCGGCGCGCCTATGGGCACGGAAGTGACCCTTGACATGAATTCCATCATGTTCGGACGGACGGTCCGGGGTGTTCTGGAAGGCGACAGCATTCCGGATATTTTCATTCCGCAACTTATCGAACTAATCATGCAGGGACGATTTCCGCTTGAAAAACTTATAACTTATTACAGCCTGGATCAGATCAACCAGGCGGTCGAAGACTCGGAAGAGGGTCGAGTCATTAAACCGATTATCAGAATATCACAATAGAGAAGATCACATACAGCGGTCGCAGGGAGAATATTTGACAACAGGGACGCGGCGGCACTCAGAGAAAGGGACAGTGGCATGCTTAATTTTACATTCGAAAATCCGACAAAGATTATTTTTGGAAAGGGGCAGATCCCGGCCATCGGCAAGGAAGTTGCCCGTTACGGGAAGAAAGCCTTGTTAGTCTACGGCATGAACAGTATCAGGAAAACGGGGATATACGACCAGGTGACAGCCTCCCTCAAAGCGGCGGGCGTATCATTTGTCGACTTCCCGGGCGTAAAATCCAATCCGGTGCTTTCTCACGTAACGGCGGGCATTGAGCTGGCAAAACGGGAAAATGCGGATGTTGTTTTGGCCGTCGGCGGCGGCAGCGTCATCGATTCGGCCAAAGCGATTGCCGCGGGCGCCAGGGCGGATCACGATGTCTGGGATTTTTTCACGTTCAGCAAGCCGGTCACGGCCGCCCTGCCCATTCTCACGGTTGTAACAGTTTCGGCCAGCGCGTCCGAAATGAATAACGGCGCCGTGCTGACCCGTGAAGACTGCTGTTTTAAATATGGTTCCTTTTCCCCTCATTTCCAGCCGAAAGTTTCCATCCTGGATCCGACGGCGCTCTTTTCTCTCAGCGCCCAGTACAGCGCGTACAGCGCGGTGGATATCATCACGCATATGCTGGAAGCATATTTCAACACGGCTCAATCACCCACCCCGCTGCAGGACAGGATGATGGAAGGACTGATTAAAACCGTCATGGAGAGTACGGACATCATCATGAAAGAACCGGATCATTATAATGCCAGAGCCAACGTGATGTGGGCCGCGGTATTGGGCTTCAATGGCGTGACATCCGCGGGCCTGGGTCAGATGCCTTTTCCCGCGCACATGATTGAGCACTCCCTGAGCGCCCTATATGATATCGCGCACGGCGCGGGCCTTTCGATTGTTCTGCCGGCGTGGATGACCTTTGTTCTGGACAGGAAAAAAGAGAAGATTGCCAGGCTGGGACGGGAAGTCCTGGAGGTCAAAGAGGCCGATTCCGCGAAAGCTGCTCAAAAGGCCGTGTCCCGTCTGAAGGCATGGTTTGAATCCATCGGCTCGCCGGTTTCGCTTGCGGGTGCCGGCATTCCCGAATCGGACATCGGGAAGATCGCCGACAATGCGGCCAATCTGTCAAAGCTCTGGGGCATGGGCGCTTATTATACCCCTGAGGTGATTGCCCGGATTCTGACGGCGGCGCGCTGATTGAATCGGGGAACATGAAGTGATCAATCTTGGGCAGGGGAGGACAATATGAATATTGCAAAATTACGCGATTTGAAAGTCAGGGAAGAAGCCGAGCAGGTCAGTTTTGTTTCCGGCGGACGGGAAATCACCAATTACGAATTCGTAAGGGAAGCCCGAAAGCTTGTGACGGCGCTCAAGGGGCTGGGTGTAAAGCGCGGAGACCGTGTAATTGTGCAAATGCCCAACTGTGTCGAGGTGCTTCAGTCTTTCGGCGCCATCTGGCGGTTGGGCGCCATTGTCGTGCCGGTCAACTACCTGATGAAGGATGATGAAATCGCGAACATCTATGAGGATTCCGGCGCCAAAGTGGTCATCAGCGTCAAGGATTTTCTTCCCAAAATTAAAGTCGGACAGGCCAAAGCGCCGCAGGTGAAAACCATCATCCTAGTCAATGATGATGTGCCGGAAGGCATGTATTCGTTTCATGAACTGTTGAACAAAAGCACTGAAGAACATGATATTGTGGAAACAGACGACGACGAACTGGCGGCGCTGATTTACACCGCCGGCACGACGGGTGAATCCAAGGGCGTCATGCTGACGCACGCCTCGCTGTATAGCAACTCCAAAATATCCTATGAATCGACGCTCATGCCGCACGGCATGACCAATATTACCGTCTTGCCTCTGTGTCACGCCTACGGGATCGCCGTGGCCAACAGCGGATTATTCTATCAGCGAACCAAAAGCGTGATTCTCGGCACCTTCGATCTGGAAACCATCTTCGCGTCCATCGATAAATATGACGCCCGTCTCGTCGCGCTCGTGCCCACCATGTACGTCTTTATGCTGATGTATCCTAATCCCAACAATCATGACTTAAGCCGCGTTAAATACTGGATGTGCGGCTCGGCACCGCTTTCGCAGGCGACCTGGAACCAGTTTCATGAGCGCTTTGGCGGAAAAATCATCGAGGGATGGGGTTTATCTGAAAGCGGCGCCAGCGGCTGCAGCAATCCCTGCGACGGCCGACCGATCAAGGTCGGTTCGATTGGTCTGCCGCTCAAAGGCATGCAGATGGGGATCATGGACGACCGGGGCAACTTCCTCGCGCCCAATCAGACAGGTGAAATTGTTCTCAAGGGGCCGTCGCTCATGAAAGGCTACTGGAATAAACCGGAAGAAACGGCAAAAGTGATTATCGACGGCTGGCTGCATACGGGGGATGTCGGCCATGTCGATGAGGACGGCTACTACTGGATTACCGACCGCAAGAAGGACCTGATCATCAAGGGCGGTGAAAATATTTCACCGCGAACCATTGAAGAAGCTCTGTACGCGCATCCGAAGATCGCCGAAGCATCGGTTGTCGCCATGAAAGACGATGTGTATGGTGAAAACATCCGGGCATTTGTCGCCCTCAAACCGGGGCTGGAAGCCACCATCGATGAGCTTATGGCGCACTGCAAAACAAAGCTCACCAATTTCCTGATTCCCAAAGAGATTGTTTTTTTGCCGACTTTACCCAAAAATATCGTCGGCAAGATATTGAAAAAGGAATTACGCAAACTGAAATAAAAGGCCCGTGTCCGGAGAGCTCATCCTGAGGCGATTATGGCCGGTCAAGCACTTCTCTGACCTTGGCGGCCAGATCTCTTAAGGAAAACGGTTTGGAAATAAAATGGATGCCTTCTTCCAGAATCCCCTGGCGGGCGATCACGTCCGCCGTGTACCCGGACATATAAAGGCACTTCAAACCGGGTTTCATGGCGATGATCCGCTCCGAAAGCTCCTTTCCGTTCATGTCCGGCATCACGACATCCGTAAGCAGCAGGTCAATTTTATCACTGTGTTCACAGGCCAGATTGAGCGCCTGATCCTTACCGCCGGCCGCCAGAACCCTGTATCCCAGTGTTTCCAGCATGGCTTTGCAAAGCTTCAAAACCGTTTCCGAATCTTCCACAAGCATCACGGTCTCCGTTCCGCTCTGCAGTTCCGGCTCCGGTTTTTCATCTGTTGTTTCCTCGGATACCTCCATGAAGCGGGGCAGATAGATCTTGAACGTAGAGCCCTTTTCGGGCTCACTGTATACATTCACAAACCCGCCGTTTTGTCTGGCAATGCCGTAAACGGTGGAAAGGCCCAACCCGGTTCCCTGGCCTTCTTTCTTGGTGGTAAAAAACGGCTCAAAGATGTTGGCTTGAGTTTCCTTATCCATGCCGCATCCGTTGTCACTGATTGCCAGAACGACGTAGTCGCCGGGAACGCACTCCGATCGATCCGCGCAGTAGACTTCATCGCAAATGATGTTGGAGGTTTCAATGTCGATTCGGCCTGTTTTTTTAATGGCATCCCGGGCATTCACAATTAGATTGGCCAAAAGCTGATCAACCTGAGACGGGTCGATCTTTGTCTTCCACAACTTGCGGCCTGGATGCCAGCCCAGGTCGATGTCTTCGCCGATCAGTCTCTGGAGCATTTTGAGCATGCCGGCTACTGTGTCGTTGAGGTCTAGAACCTTGGGGCTTACCGTCTGCTTGCGGGCAAACGCCAGCAACTGGCGGGTCAGGTCGGATGACCTCAGCCCCGCATTGAGGACGTCTTGTAAACTTTTATAGAGAGGATCGGAACGTTTCACATTCTTCATGGCCATTTCCGTGTTGCCGATAATCACGCTGAGCATGTTGTTAAAATCATGCGCGACGCCCCCGGCCAGCCGGCCGACGGATTCCATTTTTTGTGACTGGATGAGCTGTGTCTCCAGCTGCTTTCTTTCCGTCAAATCGACTAAAGAAGCGATGGTTTCGTTGGTTGTGGGAATAACGGCCGCGCTTAAAAAGAATTCTTTCACTTCACCCTTGCGGTTGATAAAACGGAATTCATAGGCGGACGGTACCGCTTTGGGATCAATCCGGCGCATCCGGTTATATGTTTTCATCCTTTCCAGATCAT
>CAZDYR010000252.1:0-4558 GCA_964509625.1 uncultured Smithella sp.
CACAGATACAGGAATGATATATTTGTTCTAATGATTTGATTTTACGATATTTTTTATTATTTTTATTGCTTGTATACCTTTTATTTTGTTTGGCATTGACAATCGATCGTTAATTCAATATGACGGTCTCTCAAGGGTTGTGAGGGGGTTACAAAATTCAGCATGGAAGATATTTCCAACACCATCGTTTCACCTGCTTTTCACGCAACTCCTTACCATTCCACCCCATGGTTATTTCAGCATCCTGATATTTTGGCCGCGGATGATACAAGCCAGACTCTTGAACTCGACAAACTCACCAACAAGCTCAACCATATTCATTTCAATGACGGACATGTATTTTTTTCTTTAATCCAGCGAGCCACCGGCACACCGGTTTTGATAAAGGCCTATCCGCAACACTGTATCCAAAAAGAGCTTTTATCCAGACTGGAACCGGCTGATGCCGCAATAGACCTTAAGAACTACGATCTGACCCACCTGATCATTGATGACGGCCTGACAACCATTCTATCGGCGGTTCAACCGATCAGTCTGGATGGATATTTTTTAAAAACATGCTTGCCGGAAGTCAGCAGAGTTCAAATCCTGCGAAAAACAAAGCGCCACCTGTGTGATAACATCAACTGCAAAATCGTTCAGGGTGAATATATCGCTTCAGGAAAAATGATTGATTTCAGCACCGGAGGATTAGGTATCAGCGTCGGTGAGAATCCGGGTGCCGGGAAATTTGATGACGCAAAGCCAGCGTTGCTCAAGATCGATTGTAAAGGCGTTGAATTATATTCAGGGATGTGTCAGTGCGTCAGCAACCGTCTGAATACTTTTGACAACAAACTGGTGCTTGTTCCTTTTCAACAACAGATCCCTTTATTTCCCAAAAAAGAAGTCCGTAATAATCGTCAGCATGCCGGCCATTCATTCTCTGTCTGCTTTCAACATCCTTTCTTCAAAAGTTATATTGAAAGGGATATCTTTGATATTTCTCTGGCGGGTTTTTCCATCAGCAACGGCCTGGAAGAAGACCTGCTTCTGCCGGGCATGTGGATACCCGAACTTCATATTGTTTATGCCGGCTATATTAAAATGAAATGCTGCGCCAAAGTTGTTTATCGACAGGTCAATCAGGAAACAAATACCGTAAAATACGGACTTGCCGTGGCCGACATGAGCCTGGAAGCCTACACCCGCTTAAGCCAGATCTTGTGGTCTTCCATAGATGCCCGTATCGGCATTTCCGCGGACATGGAAATGGACGCCTTATGGGAATTCTTCTTTGACACAGGCTATATTGGCCAGAATGAGTATGAAAACATTTACACGCGCCGGGATAATTTCAAGGAATCCTATCTGAGATTATACCGCGATAATCAGGATATTGCCCGGCAGATCCTTTACAAGACCAACGGCAGGATTAACGGTCATATCGCCATGATCCATGCCTATGAACCTTCCTGGCTGATTCATCATTATGCGGCCAGGAACATGAACCATCGACTCCAGTTTCTCACCTTCTTAAAGAATGTCATTCAATACCTGGGGCCTTATCAGCGCCTGCATGCGGCCGGAATGAACCACTTTATGACATTTTACGAGCCCAAAAACGACATCATCGAAAAATTCTTCGATAATTTCACCAGGCATGTGAATAACGGCAAGAAATGCTCCGTGGACTCATTTGCCGCTATGCCGTTTAAGAAAAAATTTGCCAAAAAGCTTCCTGAGGGCTGGATGATCAGAGAGTGCACGCTCAGAGACATGATGAAGCTGAAAGAATTCTACGAACCTGCATCGGGTGGCTTATTACTGGATGCCCTGGGGCTTGATAACCCGCCGGAAGCGCTAAAAAAATCATTTGCCGATGCCGGCTTTATCAGAGAATACCGAACCTATTGCCTTTGCAATCAGAACCATCCCCTGGCCTTTTTCATCGTGAACCAATCGGACATCAAATTGAATCTTGCCGAATTGATTAACGGCATCACCGTCATCATCACAGAGCCTGATATTTTGTCCTGGGCCATGCTCGCCACGGCCGTCAACAATCTGGGTGTCTTCTATTCAGAAGAAACCATACCGCTGCTCATCTATCCATCCTATTTTCTCCCGATACAGAACATCAAAAGGGAGAAAGAATACGCATTATGGATTCTTCATGCCAAAGCCGCCGATGATTGGCTCACCTATATGAACAGACTGACAAACATTCAAAAAACCCTGCAATAAATCGTAATTCGTGATCAAAGGATAGCGTCATGATGATGATGAATAAATCGATTGATCATTTCCTCACCTTCGCCAGATCACGAGTTTCAGCTTTGCTTAATCAGAACATTGACAAAACGCAGAAATGGACGAAGAGCGGGAGTGCCGCCTCCTTCGGAGATAATCTGGAGAGCACGGCTGCTATCGGCAACGACAGAACCTCCCAGATGGGTTACGTGCGTGTTCTGGAAAACACCCGGAATAAGTGGTGTAGATGGTCCCATCAGGGCGACAACACGAGGCGTCCCCAGAAGACCGACTGTCTCTTCAAAGGTATTATTCAGCAGGGTGGTGGCGGTAATAATCGCAACGTCGCATATTTTTAAAGCCTGCCGCTGATCACCCGGTGAAAGAATTTCCAGGCGGTCGGGGTTTTTTTCAAGGATGGTCAGGACAGCGCCGGCAGCGCGGATGCGTTCGACCAGCGGGGCAAAAAGGCCGACCATCGTCACTTTCTCACCAGGCCGCAAATCAAACAGCGTCGTGGCCTCCCGATCTTCATGTGTGTCACAGAAAGGCCCCGTCAACGCATTGGCTGTGGCCAGGCCGATCGCCCGATGAAGGGTGTCTTCGCCATCAATCAGATATTTCAAACCGTCTGCCGCAGTTGTCCCCGCACAGGTTCCCGCTTCTTTTAAAACTGTGCAGCCTCTGCGCGTAAGCTCCGGAAGGACTGCGGCCAGTCCCGCCGTCCCGTTATCCAGCTTCACGCCAACATAGCTCAAGCCAATGCGCAAATCGGCAATCCGGCGGTTGGCGGCTGACGATTCAAGGGCGTCGTAAAGACGATTTAAAATAATGCCTGTTTTCAGCATACTCTTTTCTTCCCCCTTTAGGAAAGGAGGGAATAATTTCATGCCCTATTTTGCTGCTTCGGCCGCCACCACATCCTTATAAGGGGAATCCCCCTGGCAGCTCCGGCATTTTTCACCATCACGCGTTGGATAGGCCTCATGGCAAACAGGGCAGACAGCCACCGGACCCATTTTTTTGCGGCGGATTTTCTCCGGCTCCACCTGCACATACTGAATACTGAGCAGGCCGTTCCCCGCCTCCTTGATTTGCGCCAGAAGCAGCTCGGAATTCTGATCCTGTTTTTTCTTTTTTTTGAGATACCAGTCGCGGATTTCCGGCCATTGATTCAGTTTGTCCGTATCGAGATAAACCCGCACGCCACGGCCCGAGTACTTTTCATAAAGCGCCACGGCAAATTTGCCGAACGGAACAACGGAGAGCCAGCCGTTGCCGATGGTGCAGGGCGTGAGAATCTGCACGGCGTCGGGCAGGCACACCGGTGTTTCACAGACCGCGTCAAAGAACTCGCCTTCCGGCAGATTTTTCATTGCCAGATCCACGATAAAGCCGCCGATGATCAACCCGGGCGCCAGCGTGCCGTGAAATGATTTAACCAGATGCAGATACTCTTCATAGGAATAAGTACAGATGTTCATTTTTTCTCCTTAGTAAACCAGCGACAGGCGCGGTTCGCGCGCTCCTCTGGTGACGTTTCCTTCTCCGGGCTCGCGCGTAATGGTGCGCTGCATCCAGCCCTGATCGATTTTTCCGTCCGCCACCGGCATAATTTCGTCCGCCAGAAACAGTGCTTCGTGAATATCGTGCGTCACGTAAATCACAGGACAGGACAGTTTTCCCTTTAGGCTTTTGAGTTCTTCGCGCAGGCCCCGTCGCGTCACGACATCGAGGGCGGAAAACGGTTCATCGAGCAGAAGCAGCCGGGGATGACGGGCCAGCGCCTGGCAGATGGCGCAGCGCTGGCGCTCACCGCCCGACACCATGTGCGGTTTGCGTTTCTTCAAATGGTCGATTTGAAATAATTCAAACAAGGCATCGACTTCTTTTTTATGCACGGCGGCAAACGCCGCGTTGTCAAAGAGATTGAGATGCGGAAACAGATTATAATCCTGAAACACATATCCCAGGCGCCGTTTCTGAGGTTTCACGTTGATGCGGCGCAAGGAATCGAACCAGACTTCATCGCCGAAAAGCACCCGGCCTTCATCCGGCGTTGTAAGCCCCGCCAGCATGCGGATGACGGTGGTCTTGCCGCCGCCGGACGGACCGATCATGACCATCATTTTTTCGCTTTGACAGATGAAAGAAACATCCAGATCAAAGTATTTCAATTTTTTTCTGAATGAAGCGGATAGCGTCATGAGCGCTCTCCCTCATTGAGTTTGTTGATCAATAATAAAAAAGCGTAGCTTATGGGAATAAAGCTCAGCGCAATCAGTCCTGCCGCCTGATAGTTCATCATCTCCACGGCTTCATAAAT
>CAZDYR010000253.1:0-4548 GCA_964509625.1 uncultured Smithella sp.
GATAAAAAAGAGGACTTAAACCGAATTTCAATTCCGGGTGGCAGAAAATGGCGCTTTCCGACGCCACAATCAGGTCACAGACCGTGACGATATTGAAACCGCCTCCCAGCGCGATGCCGCCTACCGCCGCGATAACCGGTTTGGAATAGGAATAGATTTTTTTCAGATATTTTTTCATCGATTCGAAATAGTCGTCGATTTCGACGTTGGAGAGCAAAGACATTTCTTTAATGTCCATGCCGGCCGAGAAAACATATTCTCCGCCGGTGATGATCAATGCTTTCATCTCGGCGTCATTTTCAACATTCAGAAGCGCATCGTTGAATTCCAGCCTCATTTCCTTGGACAGGGCGTTCATTTCATGAGCGCGATTGAACTGAATAATCGCGTACGTTTTTTTCTTATGAACGATGATATTTTTGTAACTCATTTTTGATGGTCCACCTTTAAGCGGAGTTCTTTTCCCGTCTTAAAAAAAGGAACTTTTCTGTCGCCAAGGGAAACGTCGGCTCCCGACTTGGGATTGCGGCCGATTCTGGACTTTCTTTCCCGCACGGTAAACGTTCCAAACCCCCTTATTTCGATTCGCTCATTCCTGCAAAGCGCCCGCGCCATGGAATCGAAGATGGTCTGTACAACTAACGCCATATCCTTTTGAGAATATGTTTCAAACTTTGTCTGCGCTTTCTTTATTAACTCATTCTTGGTCATAAATGCATCGCCGACCCAATTTCATGGACGATAGATGTAACTGACGCCTGACCATTTTTCAGCTTGCTGGGTTATGGACCTGCTGATCTGATTTGCCGCGCTCTCAAACATGTAATCAAAAATGGAGGGACGCTTTTTTCTGGGATAAACCAAATCATACGTTCCGTCTTTACCGGCCAGAATGCTGGCGAGCTTCGCCGCGGCCGCCAGATCGCCCAATTGATCGACCAATCCGTACTCTTTGGCTTTCCGTCCGGAAAAAACGCGGCCATCCGCTATCGCGACTACCTGCTCGCGGGTCAATTTCCGATCGCGGACGATGACGTCGACAAATTGATTATAAATGTCATCAATCAGTTCCTGAACGATCACTCTTTCTTCCGGCGTCATTTCCCGCACAGGCGATCCGATATCTTTATAGGGGCCGCTTTTGACTACAGATGCCTTCACGCCCACTTTTTTCATCAGCTCTTCCACATTGGCAAACTGCATGATCGCCGAAATGCTGCCCGTAATGGTGCCCGGATTGGCCACGATTTTGTCACCCGCGCACGCGATCAGCAGACCTCCCGATGCTGCAACCGATCCCATCGATACAACGACCTTCTTCTTTTTCTTGAGGGCGACTATTGCTTCGTAGATTTCCTGCGACGCGGCAACGCCGCCGCCGGGCGAATCGATGCGCACGACCACGGCTGAAATAGAATGATCCTTTGCGAATTCATCAATATATTCATTTATCTCAATGGAATCACTGATCACGCCCTCGATCGGCACGACACCGATCTTGTCATTTAGCGAAAAACTCTGCGGGGAAACGTTTCCGGATTGCGTCCCGGCCCTGTAAAAGAAGGCGTAAAGGACTGCTCCCAGCACAACAAGTAAAATCAGTCCTGAAATTACCGGATGTTTTTTCATGTTTTTTATTCCTTGGTCTGACCGCCAATCTTTACATCAGCCAGCGCATGCGCGAGATTCGAGCCGATATTTTCACGATTATTGATATACTGGTTAGACGTCGGGGTTGAAGGCTGCGACGGAGCTTCCATTTCCTTGATGCTCAGACGGATTTTCTTTGTTTTGGGATCAATGCTTTTGACAACGGCAGACACGGTATCGCCGGCGTTGTAGAGTTCTGCCGAGGACTTAACACGCTTCTGGCTGATCTCCGAAATATGAACCAGTCCTTCGATCCCTTCTTCAATTTCAACAAAAATCCCAAAGTCGGTAAAGTTGGTTATCTTGCCGGTCACGACACTGCCCGGTGCGTATTTCTGAGGCAATTCATCCCACGGATTCTTTTCGATCTGCTTGATGCCGAGTGAAAACTTCTCGTTATCGACGTCAATATTTAAAACGACCGCCTCCACTTCCTGCCCTTTCTTGAAATACTCGGAAGGATGGGTGACACGATGCTTCCATGAAATATCCGACACGTGAACCAGCCCGTCAATGCCGTCTTCAATACCGACAAACACACCAAAATTGGTTATATTTCTGACAAGCCCTTTTACAACCGTGCCGACCGGATATTTTTCTTTGAGCTTCTCCCAGGGGTTGGCCGTAGTTTGTTTTAAACTGAGGGACACGCGCTTGGCCTCAGCGTTCACTTCCAGAACAACCACGTTCACCGTATCCCCGACATTTAAAACCTTGGACGGGTGTTTGATTTCTCTTGTCCAATACATCTCTGATATGTGAACCAGGCCTTCCACACCGGGCTCCAGCTCGATAAACACGCCGTAATCCGTCAGATTGACAACTTTACCCTGAACCAGCGCGCCGACCGGATACCTGTCCGAAATGTGCTCCCAGGGATTTTCGTGAAGCTGCTTGAGGCCCAGAGAGACTCTTTCTTTTTCGCGGTCAAATGAAAGGATCTTAACCGTAATCGCCTCACCCTTGTGAAACATTTCCGCGGGTTTGGCTATTCTTCCCCACGATATGTCCGTCACATGAAGCAAGCCGTCGATTCCGCCCAGGTCGATAAAAATTCCGTAATCGGTAATGTTTTTGATGATACCCTGTACGGTAGTGCCTTCGACGATATTTTTCAGTGTGTCTTTCTTTTCGTTTTCTCTTTCTGAAGCCACAATGGATCGTCTGGATAAAACCACATTGTTGCGTTTGCGGTCATACTTCAAGATATGAAAATCCAGCGCCTGGCCGACAAACTGGTCCAGGTCCTTAATCGGACGGATATCGATCTGCGAACCGGGCAGAAAAGCAATAATGCCGATATCCACGGAAAGGCCGCCTTTAACTTTTTCCACAACGGTGCCTTTAATCGTCAGATTGTTTTCGCTGACATTCTTAATTTCGTCCCAAACTTTCAGTTTGGCCGCTTTTTCCCTGGATAAAACCAGGTTCCCTTCGGAATCCCGTTTATCAATAAAAACTTCTATATCGTCACCAACGGAAACATTCACATTTCCCTGGGCGTCTTTGAGTTCTTTGATGGGGATAAAACCTTCCGTTTTCCAGCCCACATCGACCATGACAATATCTGCCGTGATCTGGACGATTTTGCCGCGGGCAATATCGCCATATTGCAATTGATTAAGACTCTGCTCGTAGAGCTCCTTAAATCCCATATCCTCTTCTTTGGGCTGAACGGACGACATGTTAGCGCCGGAAACTGAAGCGCCGGTTTTAACCTCCTTTTTATTTGGTAAGTTTGTGTTGTTATTGTTAACCATTAACCAATACCCCCTATTTTTGTAAGACATTTTTAATCATTTTTGCCTAACATACCGAAAATTAAATAGCAAGACAAATCAATAACTCCCTGCATTTCGCTTATTTCGCCATCAACCGGACCGGCCTGACACGCGCTTAACAATTATTTCGACAACTTGAGAAACATCCATTGAAGTCGAATCAATGATCAGGGCATCCGGCGCCGCGACCAGCGGCGCGATATCCCTTTTCGAATCCTGATGATCTCTGGCTTTCATATCCCTGGAAACGGCATCGAGCTCGGCCGGTTTGCTTTTTTGAACAAGTTCGTCATGGCGCCTCCTGATTCTCTCCTCAATGTCGGCGTCCAGAAAAAACTTGAATGCCGCTTCGGGGAAGACAACCGTCCCCATGTCTCTTCCTTCCGCGACAATACCTCCGCGCGCGCCCGCCTCTCTCTGCAAATCGAGCAGTTTCTCACGGACAACTGGATAAGCTGACATCGCGGACGCCGCCAATCCAACCTCTTCCGTGCGGATCTTGTCGTCAACATTCTCCCCGTCGACAAAAACCGTCATTTTACCGTTTAAATTTTTTAACGTGACATTGGTTGATCTGCATAATCGAGACAGAGCGTCAGGGTCATTTACATCAAGCTTGTTTTTCAACGCTTTATAAGCCAGCGCACGGTAAAGCGCGCCGGTATCCAGATACAGGTATTCCAACCGAGCGGCCACAGCCTTGCTCACGGTGCTTTTTCCAGCTCCCGCCGGTCCGTCAATGGTGATCACTTTTTCCATGATAGTTTTATTTTCCCATTCCGATCGTTCAGTATCTTTCGCCAATGAAGACTTGCCTAATCTTTATAAAGCGGCTACTATGGCTCATTACAAAAAACGCATTGTACGGCTAATTATGTTCAAAATTCTCCAAAAGCAATATTTTTCTTTAATCCTGATCTTATGCCTGGCTCTTTCGGGGAATCAATCCGCTTGGGCCGCTTTCACCATTGACGACGAAAAGAAACTGGGCAAAGAAATCTATGACAAACTCGAACAGAATAACTTCCTGCTTCATGACAAAAGACTCAATGCTTACGTTACGGGAATCGGCAATCGGGTTTTGTCCCGAAGCAATAAAGCGCCCTTTGACTTTACC
>CAZDYR010000254.1:0-3234 GCA_964509625.1 uncultured Smithella sp.
TGGTTTTGGCTGACCAAGACGGCTGGGACAGATACGAGGCGGCCAAATGGCTCACAATGCGACGATGGCTTGAAGTCAATCCCGGTGACGAGTTAGCCAAAGAGGTTCGAGCCCAACTGACCTCGGAACCCGAGCGCTACGCCGCTTACACGCGTGAATACCTGGGCTGGGGCGTGTTCGCACTGATGCGGCGTTGATGAGGGGATTACCGGGCAACTCAGAAAGTGGGGAAAACCCCGATCATGAGATAGAAAGGAGTACCACTAATAATAGCACGAAATATTTATTGCGGAGTTTTTCTACAGACTCGTTGGCAAAAGATTCTAGAAATATTAATGATTTCATGATAATTGTTTATTATGATTAAAAAAGTTGTTCATAAAAGCAGTCTTCATAATCTCGAATCAGCTAGGGTCGATCTCTTATACTGGCTAAATCGACCAGTGGAAGAACGTATCGCAACTGTCGATTATCTGAGAAAACAATATTATGGAAGCACAGAAAGACTTCAAAGAGTTGCTAGGGTTATTCAACGAGCATAAGATTGAATACATGGTTGTTGGGGCTTATGCCCTTGCATATCATGGTGCGCCGCGTTTTACCGGTGATATCGATATTTTTGTTAAACCTTCATTCGAAAACGCTCAGAGAATCTTATTTGCTTTGGCTGATTTTGGTTTTGGCTCTCTGAACCTGAAAATGGAGGATTTTCAAAATCCAGATTCTGTCGTCCAGCTTGGTGTCCCCCCGGTTCGCATTGACATCATTACTTCAATAACTGGAGTTACCTGGAAAGAGGCTGATCAAGGGAAGGTAGAAGGTTTATATGGAGATATTCGTGTTCACTTCCTGGGCAAAGAACAGTACATAGCGAATAAACGGGCAATGGGTCGGAAGAAAGATCTGGCCGACCTTGAATCTCTCGGCGAAGAATAATCTGCAATAAAAGCCGCACAAAAGCGATACACCCGATCGGGTATGCCCCCCAATAAAGTGGACACTCTCAAACTAACTGGAAGGAGGGAGTGCAAGATGCCGGCACCGGTAAAAAAGGATAAAGATCATCGATAAAGTGACGTGGTCAAGCGGACGCTAATAATGCTGATAAATTTGCTGAGGTTGCTGTATGTCGTCCAGACTTTTGAATCAGATAATCAGCGCGATTCTTATGTGCGTGTTTGTGACCGGCTGTGTGAGCATCGAACGTACCCGGCAAACGGACCACGCTCTTGCAGACGCCGTCCCCCAGGTGAAACAGTGCATAGCAAAGGGTTGGCAGCGCGTCGTCCTGCCAGTTGACGGGGTCCGGCGTGAATTACTTTGGAAAGCGTCTACCGGTCCGTGGTCAAAGGGCACGATCATCGTCCTGCATGGCGGAGGAGGTCAGCACTTTCAATGGTGTGTGGCCAACGCACCGGTGGTTGCGCCGCAGGTCAAGTTCAGCGAACTTGCCGTGGCCGAAGGCTTTGCCGTCTTCCTGCTCAATTCTACAGACCGAGTAACTGACAACGAGGGCCGAGTGTGCGGGAAAGTATGGGACGACGAAGTCCGAAACCGTCCAAATCTTGATATGCCCTTCATCGGGGAGGTCATTCGCGAGGTCATTCCACGTTTGCGGCCCGAAGGCAGCAGAAAAGAAATCTTCCTCACCGGCCTGTCTTCAGGCGGTTACATGACCGTGCGGGCAGCAACGCATTTCGATGATCTGGTCGCAGCTTTCGCACCCGTTTCAAGCGGCGATCCGTATGGATGGCACCGTGTCTGCGAACCCGGTCTGACACTTCGGACCACGGTTCATGGCGCCGGATACGACAACGAAACCGGCAAGCAGATCACTGAGCGTGATTCCTGCCGCGCGGAAAGTTATCCGCAAGAAAAGACCTGGGATAGCGCATCCCCGGCAGTCAAGCCTGCCTTCCGAATTTTTCACCATGAAATGGACGGAATCAACGATATTTCATGCAGCGAAAAAGTCGACACACTTTTACGCCAGCGCGGCTATCCTGGTTCACCAGACTTCCTGCTGCGCGGCGGACGCAGAGGCCTTGCCAACCATCTCTGGCAAGATGTATACAACCGACCGCTGCTGGACTTTTTTTCCGGTCAACTCGACATGAGAAGGAAATGAAGCTCGACCAGATCCATGCAACAGATCACCATGCACAAGATGATATATTTGTGAACCGTCTTCTTTTATAAGCATTAAGAGAGGTGCTTAATTTGGAAAACAGCAAAAACAGCGGGATTCGACATATCCTGGACGCGTTCCGGTATACCTATGCGGGGCTTAAGGCGGCCTGGATTAATGAATGGGCCTTTCGTCTGGAAATAATTCTGCTGGTTGTGGTCGTGCCTTTGGGTCTATGGATGGGCACTTCAAGTTCTCAACGGGCCATCCTTATCGGCTCTTATTTTATTATTCCCCTGACCGAATTGCTGAATTCGGCCATTGAGTCCATGGTTGACCGGATAGGACGGGAACGCCATGAACTATCTCGAAGGGCAAAGGACATGGGATCGGCGGCGGTTTTCCTGGCTATTTGCACAGCGTTGATTGTCTGGCTTATTATTGCTTATGACCGTTTTTTATAATGGTCCTCTCCGGCTGGTTGTTTTTTCCCGCACAGGCGGAAGCAACCCCTGATAAGGATCCTTGCATGAATAAAAAAATAAAAACAAGTTTCAATCAAACACCTCGCAGTAAGCTGCCGAGGTATGCACGGAACATCGATACATCGCAGCAAGCTGCGGAGAATCAAAACTCGTCCCGCGAGCGGGATTGAAAAATGGGAAAAATACTTTCCGGGCAACGAACTCCCCATCGGCTGCTATTATGCCGATGATCTTCATGACGCCGAGTTTCCCGAAAACCCTAAACCGAATAAGACTTGCATCACTTGTATTTTCGGTCAATATAAATGAACATACCTGTCACGATCAGTGGATCATTTGCAGACTAAGATAGGCAGCAAGAACATTCTAACTTTCTGATACTTTAACCCTCCATCAAAAAAAAGGGCTCCGGATATATTCCATGAGCCCTTGAATTTACTGGTCGGGGCGGAGTGATTTGAACACTCGACATCTTGGTCCCAAACCAAGCGCGCTACCAGGCTGCGCTACGCCCCGATGGATTATGTTTTTGCGCTTCCGCACAGATAACTCTTCAGTTTGGCAAACGCCTGTCCGCGGTGGCTGACCCTGTTTTTGATCTCCGGCTGCAGCTCCGCGGCC
>CAZDYR010000254.1:3244-4506 GCA_964509625.1 uncultured Smithella sp.
CCGCGGCCGTCTTGTTCATCTGCGGCCAGAGAAATATCGGATCGTACCCGAAGCCATTCGTCCCGCGCCTCTCATCAATGATCCGGCCGTCCCACCGGGCCTCAAAAGCCTGATATTGACCGTCCTTCCCGTAAAGCACTAAAGCACAAAAGAAGGATGCGTTTCTTTTCTCTGGCGGCACATCCTTTAATTTAGACAGAAGCTTGGCGTTGTTTGCTTCATCCGAAGCGCCCTCCCCCGCGTATCGCGCGGAATAAACGCCCGGCTCTCCTCCCAGCGCCTCCACTTCCAGGCCGGAATCGTCGGCCAGGACCGTTTCACCGGTAAACCCTGAAATGATCCTGGCTTTTTTCAAAGCATTGTCCAGGTAGGTTTTACCGTCCTCCACAATCTCCGGCAATGATTGAAAATGATTCAGGGACACCAGTTCAATATCGGTTGAAGCAAGCATCTCTGTTATTTCTCTGACCTTGCCTTCATTTTTCGTCGCAAAAACAATCCTCATGCTTTCAGGTCGCCTACGATTTCCTTCTGGCGGGCAATAATCCTGTCGATGCCTTTCTTCGCCAGGAAGGTCATCTCATCGAGATCAGCCTTGCTGAACGGAACATGTTCCGCCGTGCCCTGAACTTCAATAAACAATCCCGAACCCGTCATGACGAAATTCATATCGACATCCGCCTGCGAATCTTCTTCATATTCCAAATCCAGCAATACCTGCTTCTGCACGATGCCGACGCTGACCGCTGAAACAAAATCGGTCACGGGTATTTTCTGGACCAGCCCCTGCCGCATCATATCCTTAAACAGATCAACCAGCGCCACAAAAGCCCCGGTGATCGACGCGGTCCGGGTCCCACCGTCCGCCTGAATAACGTCGCAATCGATATAAATGGTTCTTTCACCAAACGCGGTTAAATCCGTGACGGCCCGGAGCGAACGGCCGATCAGCCTCTGAATTTCATGAGTCCTGCCGCCAAGCTTCCCCCGTGTGGCTTCCCGCGCCGAACGGGTCTGCGTGGACATGGGCAGCATGGCGTATTCAGCGGTAAGCCACCCCTTTCCCGTGTTCTTTAAAAAGGGCGCCGTCTTGTCTTCAAGGGAGGCGGCGCAGAGCACTTTGGTGTTGCCGAATTCAACCATGACGGAGCCCGGCGCATGCCGCAAATACCGGCTGGTAATACGAACGGGCCGGAGTTCGTCAAATTTTCTATCCTGGTTTCGTTTGAACAAGCGCAAACTCCTAGAAGAATGACCTGATG
>CAZDYR010000255.1:0-4506 GCA_964509625.1 uncultured Smithella sp.
GTATTCAGGTCTTTAACTTCCAGTAGCATAGAATTCACCTTCAAAGGTTTTTTTACAGCTTCGCAAAAAGCGCCAGAGGCAAGGCGCGCGAATTTCGGGAAATGAGGCGTACCATTACCGTACGCCGCAATGACTCGGGATGAAGTGCAACGTGGCATCTGGCCTCGCGTGCCCTATAGGGTATTTTCCGGAGCTGTTTCACTTTATACCTCCAGGTCGCCCAAATACGCGTCTTTGACATCCTGATTATTGCGGATTTCCTGCGGCGTTCCTGTCGCCAGAATCTTTCCGTAATGCAAAACCGTAATCCGGTCCGCCAGCGAAAAAACCACGTCCATATCGTGTTCAATGAGCACCACCGTCTTGCCTTCGGTCAGTTTCCGGATCAACGCCACCGCGTCGTGCGTTTCTTCTTTGGACATTCCTGCCGCAAACTCGTCGAGCAGAACCAGTTCCGGGTCGGTCGCGAGCGCCATGCTGATTTCCAGAGCGCGCGACTTGCCATAGGACAGTGCGGCGGCCGGCGTATTCCTGTCCTCATACAAATTGATCCTTTTGAGCATTTCTTCCGTCTCTTCGGTCAGGCGCTTCATCTTATCCACGCGTCGAAATAAATTAAACCGGACGCCTTCCTTGGACAGGATTGCCAGGCGGATATTCTGAAACGCCGTCAGATTCGTAAACGTGCTGGTGATCTGGAACGACCGTCCCATCCCCATGCGTGAAAGCTGATGAGGCGTCAGACCGGTGACATCTTTCTCCTTGAAGAGCACTTGTCCATGCGTCGGCTGATATGTCCCGGTGATGGTATTAAACAGAGTCGTTTTTCCCGCGCCGTTGGGGCCGATAACCGCGTGCCGCTCTCCTTCCTTCACCTGCAGGTTGACGCCGAACAATACCTTTAATCCGCCGAAACTGTGCTGTAAATCTCTGGTTTCCAGTATATTCATGACATCTTCTCCATTTCAGTCTTGCCGGCGGAACGTGCCTTCCACCTCAGTTTGAGACTGTTGAAGAGTCCCATAAAGCCTCTGGGCAGAAACATGACGACCAGGATTAAGATCACGCCCATGACCAGTTCCGTGCTTTCGGTGTATCGCAGGATAAGTTCGTCGATTCCCTGAAAGATGGCCACGCCCAGGATGGGGCCGAAAAAGCTGCCGACACCACCGATCATTGTCGCGATGATCGGCGTAAAGGACATGCCCAAACCCAGTGATCCGTCAGCCGATACCAGATTGTGGAACAGGCTGTATAAGGAACCCGCCACACCGGCAAACATCGCCGAGAGCGTATAAACCACCGCCTTGGTTTGCGGCACTTTATACCCCAGGTAATCGATGCGCTTGGCGTTGTCCCGGATGCCGATCTGGATCTGGCCAAACGGCGTCTTTGTGATAAACCACATCAGCCAGGTGCACACACCCAGAATGATCATCGCCAGATAATAGAATTGTTCAGGAGAGTTTTTCAGGCTCTCAGTAAAAAGTCCGGGAACCGGAAAGTTCCCAATGCCGTCTTCGCCGCCGGTGACCTTGTATAATTTGAGCGCCAGGACAAACATCAACTGGCCAAAGGCCAGATGCAGCATGGCAAACGCCGTTCCGCTCACCCGGACAACAAGAGGAGACAGAACCAGGGCCAGGGCAATTGCCGCCATTGCGCCGATGCCGATGGCCGGGAACACGCCGATCCCGTCGATATGCGTAAGCGCCAGGGCGGTCCCGTATCCTCCCATGCCGAAGAACATCGCATGCCCGAAGCTCAAAAGCCCCGTGTATCCCAGGAGCATATTCAGAGAGACGGCATAAACGGAAAAGATCGCGAATGAGACCACCATGTTCGTATAGTAAATCCCGAACAACCTGGGGATGAAAATCATTAAAATAAGAACGACGAGCCAGAGGATAATTTTTATAGTTTTATTCATCATCGATCCTTCGCTCCAAATAGCCCGTTGGGGCGAATCGCCAGGACGACGGCCATGAAGGCCACCATCAAGACAGGCGCAAATTGCGAGACAAACTGAACCCCGTAGGAACTGAGAAGCCCGAAAATGATCGAAACAATGAATGCGCCGGCCATAGAGCCGAAGCCACCTGTCACGACCACGATAAACGCGTCCATGCCCACCTGGTCGGCAAGCCCCGGAAAGACGGTCAGAATCGGCGCGATTGCCACGCCGGCCAGCCCCGCCATCCATGTGCCTACGCCGAAGACAAACATGAAGACCAGGTTGATATTAATGCCCAGGGCGTTGACCATATCCCGGTCCGATACAGCTGCCCGGACGATCTTACCCAGACGCGTCCGGTATAAAAGCAGCATCATGAGAGCCAGAACCACCAGCGCCAGGCCGATGACAAACAGGCGGTACACCGGATAGCTTACGCCGGCGATATTCACCATCCCCTGCAGAATCTCCGGAACATGAAGCGGCAGGCTTTCCGTACCCCAGATCTTCTTGATCAGAGCCGCAATGACAGCGGCGATGCCCATCGTCAGGATCAGTTCGCCGAAATGCCCCGCGGCCTGAGCCCGACGCAAAAAAATCCGCTCCATTAACACGCCCAGCACCGCCGTCGCGAGCGGCGCCACCAGCAGGCCCAGCCAGAAACTTCCCGTAATTCCCACAACCTGATAGCAGAAATATCCCGCCAACATGAAAAAAGCGGCGTGGGCCATGTTCAGGATTCCCATCATGCCAAAGATGATGTTCAATCCCGAGGCGATTAAAAACAAAATCATCCCGTACGCTATCCCGTGCATCCCCTGGGATATGTACATCGATACGGTTGGATCCATTGGTTGTTTCCTTTCAGTGGAATCGCCGGGGCGCAACCTGTCCAGGTTGGCCCCCGGCGATTTTTTACACCTGAGAAATTTCCGGCTTATTTGCCCCAGTCATTCTTTCCCGTGCAGCGGTCCAGTTTCTGGTCCATCTGGGGAAGAACTTTTTCAGCCGGTATTTTGTAAACCGGACCCGTGTAGGAGGCGTTTTTAAACCAGTAGTAGGGAGGAATATTCATGGCAACCTTCTGCTGATCGGGCGGCACATATTCGGTAACGCCCAGATCCATGATGGCTTTGTGATCGCAGGCCCGCATTCTGACGACCTTGCCGTTGACGTATTCGAAGCTGTCGTTTTCCCAGACTTTAATGATTTTTTCCGGATCCGTGCTTTGCGCTCTTTCGACGACACTCATCAGCCAGTAAGTTGTCATTGTCCAGGCGGCGGCATTAGCCGTGAAATGCTGAAACGCGATGCTGCTGTAAGGCATGGTTTTCCACTTTTTCTGCTGATCCTTCCATGTCGTATAGAACTTGATGTGCTCTTTGGTTTTGAAGAAAGGTGTTGAATCGTAGTAAGCGCTGATATTGGTGAGACCTTTGGTTCCTTCAATGCCTGTTTCATTGAGATAATTCGGTTCATCCACATAAACGTTGGCAAAAGGAATGGTGACGCCCATCTGGCGCGCCTGCTTCAGGAGGTTGCCGGCATCGGGAAGCCAGTCACCCGTAAAAATAACTTCGGCGCCGGAGGCCTTGACTTTGGTGAGGTAGGGGGCGTAATCCGTCAGGAACAGCTTGTGAAAATCTTCGCCTACGATTTGTGCTTCGGGGTAATACTCTTTCAGGCCCGCCTTGAAATCTTCCGCGAATTGACGGCCGAAGGCATAATCCTGATTGAGGATATAGAATTTTTTCTCTTTTTTGCGAATCTGGCCGTAGTAGTAAGCCAGGCCGCGGGCGACCGCAGCGGTGGAGAAGGTGGCATGGAAAGAGTAGGGTGAAAAGTTGGTGGCGTCCTGAAGGTCATCGGACATGCAGGTGGCGTTGAGGGAGATGATCTTGTATTTTCTGGCCGTTTCATTGATGATTTTCATGAAATGGCTTCCATCCGTCCCCCAGAAGAAGTGAACTTTTTCCTGCAGGGCCATACGTTCGGTGACTTTTTTGCACTGATCCACTTTAGACTGATGATCGGCCTTGATGACTTCGATGAGCTTTTTCTTGCCGTCAACCATAATGCCGCCGCGCTTGTTGATGTCGTGGGCTACCCACTGGGCCATGGCGAAGTAGATCTGTCCGTTGTAGGCGCTTGGGCCGGAGAAGGCTGCGACGACGGCGATTTTAATGGTATCACCGGTGGGAACAACAGGATTGCCCGGATCGAAATCCGACATATCCGACACTTTCGTTGCATCGAAAGTGGCTGCGGCTTTTGCCGGTTTAGTTACTTTGTCCACTTTAGCTGCTTTGGCGGCCTGGGCTAAGGCCGGACCAAAGGCGACCAAAGCACATACCACCAGAGCGAGAACAACAACCGAAAAACACTTACCCATCTGCTTCATTTTACTTTCCTCCTCATTACAAAATTGATGATCCGGTAAGATGGGCTTCTCTTGTCATTTCCAGAAACAACCGTGTTGAAGATACAGTCTTCTTTCGTATTCTGCTCACTTGCCGGTTGCAGCTGGAATTCAAGATCCATTTCATGAACAC
>CAZDYR010000256.1:0-4456 GCA_964509625.1 uncultured Smithella sp.
GCATGAAACGGGGCTTGCCGGTCCGGTAGATTTCACGATAAGTGTCGTTGATTTGCCTGGCGGTTTCCGGAGATGCGTATTTATCATATTTCTTACCAATCAGTTCTTCCCGTGAATAGCCGATCAGTTTACAGCCCGCATCGTTCACATAGGTGAGGACACCATAGATATCGGTTTCAAGATAACCTTCCCCCATGATTTCAAGAATATTCTGGTATTTTTCTTCGCTTTTGCGCCTCTGCTCCTCCGCCGTTTTCTTCGATGTAACGTCTTTGGTCAGAATCCGGAAGCCGCAGGGTGCGCCTGAATCATCATATTTCAGGGCGACATTGATTTCGTACGTAATGACGGACGCATCCTTACGCACGAGATCATAATCCACAAGCCGCTCAGGATTTCGGGTGCGATAGACTCTCTGGAAAATTTTCTTCAGTTGATCGGCAACCGCGGGCGTGAGATATTCCCGGTAATGCATACTGTACATTTGTTCGCGGGAGTAGCCCATGATGCGGCAGGCGGCGTCATTGGCAAAGGTGATTCTGCCCGACAGGTCCTCCTCGACGTAGCCTTCATCCATGATTTCGAGGATCGTCCGGTATTTTTCTTCGCTTTTTTGCAATTCCTTCTGAGACTGAATGCGCCAGGAGACATCTCTGACAATACCGCGAAAACCGGCGGGTTTGCCGTCCGGTCCATATAGAAGGGCGACGGAGGCTTCCACGTGAATTGTTTCACCGTTTTTCTTCAGGATTTCCCAGTCAAAGCCCTTGATCGGCTGACCGGTCAGAAATACCTGATGAAAAATTTGGTAAACTTTCCCGGCGTTTGACTTATCAACCAGACGACTGAAGCTTATGCCTCTGAGTTCCTCAGGGCTGTAACCCAGATCGCGCAGAACCGTGTCATTAAAGAATGTCAGGTTCCCCTTGAGATCAACTTCGAAATAGGATTCTTCAATGTTATCAAGGATGTGACGGTAGCGTCCGGCGTCTTCCACGGGTTCGGACGATGGTTTGGCGGATGACAGTTTTTTTTCGGTTTTCTTTAAGAACTTGTTGACGGCATCGGCGATCAGTCCAAGCTCGTCGTCTTTTGAAGCGAAATCAAGTTTTGCTGAGTAATCACCCGCTGAGGCTTTTTTCAGGGAGTCAAGAATTTCTCCGACGCGGTCTTTCTTCGGCTTTGCAGTCATCGTTTGGTCACCGGTTTGCAGTTCAACTCTACCTGTTTACAGGGTCGGGTGCAAGTATTTAATTAAGCCGTATATCGGCTGAAACAAGCCAAAACATGAACGTCCCGTTGCAACACTCATCCGTCTGTGGTAAGCCTCGCGCTCCAATCGACCACTTCGCGGCAAGCTGCGGAGAATTAACGCTCGTCCCGCTTAAGCGGGATTAAATCTGCAAAGGACAACCATGATTTCATTCCGATACGAAAAAATTGCGCAAGAACTGAATATTACGTCAAAGCAGGTAGCGGATACGGCCGCCCTGCTGGCCGACGGGGCAACGGTTCCCTTCATTGCCCGCTACCGCAAGGAAGCAACCGGTATGCTCGATGAAGTTGCCGTCACAGCCATTCGGGACCGGCTTTCCGAACTTGAAGAGCTGGAAAACCGCCGGGCGGCGATTTTGAAATCGCTTGCCGATCGCAATTTGCTGACAGAGGAACTCTCGCAAAAGATTGCCGCCGCCGCGACGCTGTCCGTTCTGGAAGATGTTTATCTGCCGTATCGCCCCAAACGCCGCACAAGGGCGACCGTGGCGAAAGAAAAGGGTCTGGAGCCTCTGGCCGTCAGAATATTTGCCCAGGAAGATTTTGATCCGGCGCTGGAGGCCGCCGGATTTGTAGATGAAGAAAAAGGCGTGGCAACACCGGATGATGCCATTGCAGGAGCGCGCGATATTATCGCTGAATGGGTGAATGAAGACGCGGGCGCGCGGGCAAAAATGCGCGACCTGTTCTGGAATAAAGGCCTGATTCGTTCCAGGGTGTTGCCGGATAAAGTGGAGACGGGGATTAAATACAAAGACTATTATGACTGGGAAGAGAGGATTTCCACCGCGCCCTCGCACCGTGTGCTGGCCATGCGCCGCGGCGAACGTGAGGAGTTCCTGTCGCTTTCCTGGATTCCTCCGGAAGAAGAAGCTTTGCTGATTCTGGAAGAGATGTTTGTCCGGGCGGCAAACGAAGTGGCGGTTCAGGTAAAACTGGCTGTTCGCGACAGTTACAAACGCCTTCTTTCCCTTTCCATGGAAACGGAAACCCGCATGGAGGCCAAAAAAAGGGCCGATGAAACCGCCATCCGGGTCTTTGCCGAAAATCTGCGCCAGCTGCTGCTGGCGCCGCCGGCCGGTCAGAAGGCCGTCCTGGCGATTGACCCGGGTTTCCGCACCGGCTGCAAGACGGTCTGTCTGGACCGCCAGGGGAAACTGCTTCACCATGAGACCATTTTCCCCTTCATGTCGGAAAAAGCGCGCGAGGAGGCGGGGCGGATAGTCGGAACCCTGTGTGAAAAATTTCAGATTGAAGCGATTGCCGTCGGCAACGGCACGGCCGGCCGCGAGACGGAAACTTCTTTGCGCACGCTTGACCTGCCGAAAGATATTGTGGTTGTGATGGTCAATGAAAGCGGCGCGTCGGTCTACTCCGCGTCGGAGGCGGCAAGGGCTGAATTTCCCGATTACGATATTACCGTGCGCGGCGCCGTTTCCATCGGCCGGCGGCTGATGGACCCGCTGGCGGAACTGGTGAAAATTGATCCGAAAGCCATCGGCGTCGGTCAGTATCAGCATGACGTGGATCAGGGTCTCCTGCAGCAGTGCCTGGATGACGTGGTTGTCAGTTGTGTCAACGCCGTGGGCGTGGAAGTCAATACGGCCAGCGTCCAGCTTCTGTCTTATGTGTCCGGGCTGGGGCCGGCGCTTGCGGAGAATATCGTTAAACACCGTGATGAAAACGGTCCTTTTGCGTTGCGGGAGCAACTGAAAAACGTCAAGCGCCTCGGCGCCAAAGCCTTTGAACAGGCCGCCGGCTTTCTGCGGATTCGTGGAAGTGTTAATCCGCTGGATGCGAGCGCCGTCCATCCGGAAAGCTACGCGATTGTCGAAAAAATGGCCGCCGATCAGGGCTGCAGCGTTGCCGATTTGATGGGTGACGAACAAAAAAGACAAAAGATGATCCTGGCCGACTATGTGACGGACAGGGTCGGACTGCCGACGCTGAAAGATATACTGGCGGAGCTGGCCAAACCCGGACGCGATCCCCGTCAACAGTTTGAGAATGTGGTGTTTGCCGAAGGCGTTGATAAAATCACCGACCTGATTCCCGGCATGAAACTGACGGGTGTGGTCACCAATATTACGGCATTCGGCGCGTTTATCGATATCGGCGTGCATCAGGACGGCCTTGTGCATCTAAGCGAAATGGCCGACCGTTATGTTAAAGCCCCGGGGGATGTCGTAAACGTCGGCCAGAAAGTGGAAGTGACCATCCTGGCTGTTGATATTGAACGCAAGCGGATTTCTTTGTCCTTGAAGAAAACGCCGGGAGAAAAAAGAGGCGACCCTGCAGGAGAGGCGAAACCCGCCACGGATCGGAAGAAGCCAAAACATCAGGAAACACGGCCGGGAAAAAAACCGGCCCGCGAAGCGCCAAAACCCTTTAACAATCCATTTGCCGAAGCGTTGAAGAAAAGGAATCAATAAATAAAACAGCCGGAGCAATTCTTGCCGCTCCGGCTGTTTGTTGTTCAACGGGTAAGTAAAAAACTATTTCTTCTTTGCGGCTTTCTTTACGGCCGGTTTTTTGGGAGCCGGCTTCTTTGCAACAGCCTTTTTCGGCGCAGCCTTTTTCACAACCTTTTTCTTAGACGCGGCTTTTTTGGCGGGAGCCTTTTTGGCAACGGGCTTTTTGGCCGCCGCCTTCTTTGGTGCTGTTTTTTTCACAGCAGCTTTCTTTGCAGCCGGTTTGGCGGCGGGTTTTGCCGCCGGTTTCGCTTGAGGCTTGGCCGCAACCGCTTTCTTGACCGCCGCTTTTTTTGGCGCGGCCTTTTTTACGGGGGCCGCATTTCTGAGCGCGGCCTGAGCGGCGGCCAGCCGGGCGATGGGTACGCGGAACGGCGAGCAGCTGACATAGTTCAGACCGGTCAGATGACAGAATTCGATGGAGCTGGGATCGCCGCCATGTTCACCGCAGATGCCGACTTTCAGCTTGGGATTGACGCCCCGGCCTTTTTCCACGGCCATCTGGACGAGTTTGCCGACACCGCCGCGGTCGAGCACGCGGAACGGATCAACCGGCAGGATTTTCTTCGCGATATAATCGGGCAGGAACTTGCCCGCGTCGTCGCGGCTGTATCCAAACGTCATCTGGGTGAGGTCATTGGTGCCGAAGGAGAAGAAAGCGGCTTCCCTGGCGATCTCATCGGCCGTGACGGCCGCGCGCGGCACTTCAA
>CAZDYR010000257.1:0-4454 GCA_964509625.1 uncultured Smithella sp.
TGCCAGCGGCGCTCCTTCCGTGACATCGCGTCTTCACGGTTTCACGTCCGACTACTTTCGGGAGTACTTGCTGGCGTATCAGTTTGTTGTGGAAAGCGATTTTGGAAAATTGATGCCGCGCATCAAGTTCGCTTTTTTTGATAACATTCCGGCTCAATTCCAGGCCGCTTATTACTGGATATTTCCTAAAAGTGACCGGTGCGCCAATGTCGGTGCCGTCTGCACGGTGCGCGGCGCGCTTAAAAAAGGGGATCCCGATCTGAAGCAGATGCTTCAGGATGTTTTGCGGCGCGAGGGTTTAACAGATGTCGTAATTCGGGAGAGGGGCGGCGGCATTGCCACCTGCCGTATCATGCCCCGCCTTGTTTACGGCAATATGATTCTTGTGGGCGACGCGGCGGGCCTGACATCGGCCCTGCACGGCGGAGGGATTGATCTGGCCTGCCTGAGCGGCGTGCTGGCGGTTCAGGCGGTAAGCGAAGGACAAAACGGTGTTGACGCTTATGCAAAAAAGCTCAAAGACTATGTCAAGGAAAGAAACGCGCTGGAACAGGTGACCATCCGCAAAATGCGGAAATTATCCTTTGATCAGTTTGACAGCCTGCTTGCGGGCGTCACCGCTACAAGCAGGCTGACCCGCCTCAAAACCGGCCTGAAACATTTCGATATGCTCTGGACAACGCTTAAGTGGTTCGGGACCGAAAAAGAAATGCCCCACTGGCCGGTTTAGATTCCATTGATCACCTGTTTTGTTTAGTCGGGATTTGCTTTTTTTAAGCTTGCACGTTACGCTTGCATTAAGTGCTTGACAGACAATCAAAAGAGAGGGACGCGAGATGCCTGTTATTTCGTGCTCCCGCGAGTCGATCCCGCTTAAGCCAGACGAGATGATCCGCAGCTTGCCGCGATGTTCTTGATTAATGGCATTTTAGCTGATGTCGGGCATCGCCATCTGAATGGTTACAGATTAACGGTTCAGTTCATCCCGGATGGCCATGCCGATACTTTCCATCATATAGGGTTTCTTGACGTAAGCTCCTGCTCCCAGTGCCTGGGCCCCTCTGACGCGATCGGTTTCCGAAAAACCGCTGACCAGAATCGCCTTCTGTCCCGGGTTGATTTCCAGAACCTTCTGGTAAGTCGTGAGACCGTCGATTCCCGGCATCATGATCATGTCCAGGACAAGAATATCCGCCTTGTTTTCCTTCAGATATGCCAGGGCCTCTTCCCCGCTGGAAACGGTATGCACCTTATACCCCAGCTTTGTCAGCAATCGGGAGGCTACGTCACGCTGTTCGGCAATGTCATCAATCACCAGAACAGATTCTCCCTTCCCCATATATTGTTCTATCGGCGTCTTCTTTTGAGGCGTGGTCGTTTCCTCCCGAGTTGCCGGAAAATAAAGCGTGAAGGTGCTTCCCAGGCCTTCTTCAGACTCCACATCAATATATCCGCTGTGATCTTTTACCGTTCCCCAGACAATCGCCAGGCCCAGGCCGGTTCCGCTTCTTCCCATGGCCTTCTTGGTATAAAACGGTTCGAAGATCTTTTCCCGATGCTCGGCGGGAATACCCGTTCCCGTATCGGACACGCTCAGGATGGTGTAATCGCCTTCCCTGACTTCATCATATCCCAGAACAGCCTTGTCCAGGTAGCGGCTCTGGGTCCGGATCGTCACTTCTCCCTGTCCGGTAATGGACTCCGCCGCATTGGAGATCAGGTTCATTAATGTTTTCTCCAGATGAACAGAGGAACCCTTGATGTTCAATAATTCCTCTTGAAGCTCCGCTCTGAAAGTTACATGGGAATGAAAATCCTTGATCCTCTCAAACATCGGGGTCTTGAGAAAACCTGAAACAATATGATTGAGATCGATGACCTCTGATACGGTTACTCCCCGCCTGGCCAGCGTGAGAAGATCCTGGATAATCGCGGCGCCTTTTTCCGTGGACTGTAGAATCTTTTCCGCATGACCTCTGGCCCGCTGCCCCTCGGGAATCTCCATCAGCAGCAGCTCTGAATAACCGGTCATCACCCCCAGGACATTATTCAGATCATGGGCAACGCCGCCGGCCAGCTGTCCAAGAGCTTCCATTTTCTGGGCGCGCTGCAAACGTTCCTCCAGGCTTCTCTTCTCTTCTTCTGTTTTGCGGCGTTCAGAGATGTCGGTGATAAGATTCAACGTTGCGGGACGGCCCTCCCAGTCAACCAGGACGGAGCTGATTTCAATCCACTTGGTCTGCCCGTTTTTATGGAAAGCCCGGTAAGTGTTCCGGGTGGGGGTTTTGTCGCCGTTTATTTTCTGAAGATACCGTTTTGTCACCACCTCCCGGTCTTCGGGATGGACTAAATCAAAGACGGAGGTCATCAGAAATTCCTGTTCCGAATATCCAAACGACGCTATCGACCTGCTGTTGACATATTTAATCAACCCGTCCTGTATCACGAGGATGGCTTCATCGGCATTTTCCACGAGCGATTTATATCGTTCCTCGCTTTTCTGCAGGGCCTCTTCGGCCTGCCTGCGGTCCGTGATATTACGGCAGATTTGTACAAAACCGTAGGGAGAGCCGTCTTCATTCCGGAGAACATCCCCATTCACTTCAAACAGCAGCTTTGTGCCGTCCTTCATGATCAGGTGATACTCCTGAGGGCCCAGCTTTTTTTCAAACATCAGGAGCGTGTTTTGCACTGCCTTATTTTGATCCTCGGGCGCGATAAATGACATCATGTTTTGCCCGATGACTTCCTGATCCTGATAATTGCCCAGAGCGAGGCCGGCATCATTGACAAAAAGAATCTCTCCGTTGAGATTCATCCGCACAATGATGTCAGGCATAGAAGCGATGAGTTTGGTATATACTTCCTTACTTTCCCTGAGCGCCTCGTTGAGCGCGCCGAGCTCTTCATTCTTTTTATTCAGCAGTTCCTCGGCTTTGATCCTTACGTCTATCTCGGTTCTGTAACTGCGGCCTAAAAGCCAGATCATCAAAGCGATGCCCGTAAGAAAGCCGGCGGTGAGAACGACCCTGTTGACAAAAACAACTTCAGCCGTTCGGTAAGGTTTTATATAACCGATGGATATCATCCAGGCCAGGCACAGGTAGGTCACAAGACATATCACGAGGGCGATCCACATTTTCCGATAACCGTAAATAATCGCCACAAAAATGATCAACAGAGCGTACATAAAATTACCCGGTGCGTCAATGCCGCCGATATAGTTGGCGTTTACGGCGGGGAAATACATCAGCACCGGAGGAATGATGCCGGCCAGGCGCCAGAATCCCGCATGCGCAAAACCGATGGCTGCGGCAAGCAGGATGGATACGACTGAATAGAGGATTAAAGTATCAAGCGGCATTTTGCCAAAGAGGTAGAGGCCAAAGGATATCAGCGTAAAAGAGAAGGCGACAATAAATGTAAAAAATAACACATTGCGGGTGATATATTCCCGCCTGGCCATTTCGGGCTCCGTTTCCTTTAATGTGTTGATGAATATAAATGGCTTCATCTGTTTATCATTACGAAGTTAAAAGACGGGTTGATTGTTGGATGCTCAAAACACGGTCTTATCTGTCAAGATAGTTAAACCACAGAATATGGGTGGATGTCAATATGCGTCATTTGGGTGTGGGGGAGGGTTGTCCGGATTGAAAACGCAGAGGGGTGAGCAGAAATATTAATCCGCCGGTTTCAAATAAAGGCAAATCGCC
This sequence comes from uncultured Smithella sp., assembly GCA_964509625.1. GTDB lineage: Bacteria > Desulfobacterota > Syntrophia > Syntrophales > Smithellaceae > UBA8904. The sequence goes on from CAZDYR010000257.1 coordinate 3,717, forward strand.
GTTATGATATTTTCGGATTCCAGATTTCAGGAGGAGGTTCTCTGTCAGCGTTTACGCACCACCAGACTGCCGACGGAGTATCCGGCGCCGAAGGAACAGATCATGCCAATGTCACCCTTTTTCAGATCATGATTATATAAATGAAAAGCGATGATGGATCCGGCGGATGCCGCGTTTCCGTAACGGTCAAGGATTGTCGGTATGATGGATTCTTCCACATCGCTGCCGAGGATTTCCCTGATCACCATATTGTTCATGTTGATGTTCGCCTGGTGAAGCCAGAAGCGTTTGACATCCCGGGGCTTCAAGTCGAGGCTCGCCAGATGGTCATGGATATGTTTGGCGGCGACGGGACTGACTTCCTCAAACACCTTGCGTCCGGATTGATGAAACAGTTTATCCCAGCCGAAAGGCTCCACATCGTGGGCATACATCATATGCCCGAAATTACTTCGGATGTTACTGGAAAACCGGGTCAGCGCTTTTGTGCTGAGAATTTCGTAGCTCGCTGGACTGGTGCAGGTTTCCGACCGCTCCATGATAACGGCGGTAGCGACGTCGCCGAAAATGAAATGGCTGTCGCGATCACAAAAATTGACCTGGGGAGTAACCAGCTCCGGATTGACGGCTAAAACACATTTGGATGAACCGGATATCAGGCTGTCATAGGCCCGATGAAGACCGAAGGTTGCCGCCGAACAGGCGCCAAGCATGTCAAATGCAAAACCCTGAATGCCC
>CAZDYR010000258.1:0-4415 GCA_964509625.1 uncultured Smithella sp.
ATAGGCTGTACCGGCAATGTTAAATAAAATAACAACGGCGATGATGACAACGGCGCAGAATTCTCTGATTGTACGAGCCGCGATCGCCTGTTTGAACATTCCGGATAATCCTGTCATGGCAATCAGAAGAAAAGGCGCATGAAGAAAATATAGATGCCGCCAGCCGTCGTAAAGGGCTGAATTAAAGTAAATCACGGCAACCAGCGGCACCGTGAAAAGCAGAAGAAACAGAAAATCCTGTTGCTCATTTTCATTGGAGTAAAGCGCTATCCTGTTTTTTATAATCGATTTGACGACCACGATCATACCAAGTAAGAAGAAAAAAATATAGATCAAGGGTGTTGTCATCATTATCCAGACCGGTATGTAGTGCCAGGGGACCGCTGTTGACTTGATAAATTCACCTAAATAAAAAACATCATAAGAAAATACGGCGTATTTTTTCATTACGGTGAAGGCGTCGATGAGATGGGCAACCGGATTTTCCCAAAGGTAAGGCCAGAAAATTACCATAAAAATAAAAAAGGAAACGAGGTAAACAAATAATGGCAGGATCTTCTGCCATAAATGATGAAGGGGATGATCCTGCTTGACTGCATCAATCCCCATCATCAGCACGGCAAGAAACGGTATGAAAATTCCCGTTATCCGCTGGTCAACCACCAGAGCCGTAGCCAAAGCAAAAAACAAGGCGCTTGCAACTGTTTTTCTTTTCAGATGGTTGATAAAGAAATAGACCGCGATAGTCAACAATGAGAGAAATACAACATCTTTACCATAAAAGGAGTCGGCAAAAATGCGAGGGCTCAAAATATAAAAAAGAGAGGCCGTCAGCCCCAAACCAAAGCTGTCAAAGCGGTTTTTGACGATCAAAAAGAAAAAAAACACACTGATATAAAACAGAAGAAAATTGAAAAGATGCCGCATGGTGTAGGCTTCAGGCATGCTGCCGTTATATCCCAGCCACAGATCAGCGATAAACATGGGCAAATCAAACACTACACCGTATTGCCTGGCGGAATAATCCGCCAGAGGCGGCAACGAAGCAAACTGAGGAGGTTGAAATTCAGGAATAATAATGGATGAAACATATTTTGCCGATACACCGGCAATTTCCCGATGCGACGGCTCGTCCCATGAAATACCGTAATCTTTGTAAATGGAAACACCGATAAGCAGATAGGCCAGAAAAAAAATAATAACGTAAAGCTGCGGATTTTTGATCAGCAATGACAATTTCTTACTCATGGATAACTTTCATCTTTTTTAAGATCACCCTGAATCGGCTTTAACCCTGTATCTCTGTGTGCGGAAATGTATGATTGATCATTGCCCATGGCCGCTTTGAATGGCCAGGTTTTTATCAATCTTCTGAATATATTCCGAGTCCGTTGGCGGCACCTTCATCCTGGCGACTTTCAGGAATGTGACAGCCTCCCGTGACTTGCCTAAGGATGCCGCGGATATTCCGAGTTGATAGATTTCCTTATAATCCGCATTCGGGTGAAAGGGATTGACATATTTTGCAAGCACGCGGTAGGCTTTTTTGTATTTTTTTATCTTAACATAGGCGGCGTGAAGGTTCCAATAAACGTTTTTATGCTTCGCGCTCCGGCCCATTTCCAGGGCCTTTTCATAAAGCATAGCGGCCTCGGCGTATTTCTCCATGCCGAATTTTGCATCACCTTTCAATGCGTAACCATGGGCCAGTTCAGGATAGTGTTGAAGAAGATTTTCCGCGTGAAACAGTGCCTGGTCATATTGTTTGCGGACTAAGGCAATGCTTCCCAAAATGTGATTGGCACAGTAATTTTCCGGATCCTCGTTCCACATTCTTGACGCCTCGTTGAACATGGACAACAGCACATCATTCCCAAGTTCTTCATAGTCGACATCCTGAAAATGAAAGGGCTCAATGGTTTTTAACTCATATTCCTGAACAAGCTTTTCATATTTTTCCCTGTTAACGTACAGCAATTCCGCATGGTCAAAAAAAACAGGAACAAACCGCCTGTCATGGGCAACAACATTTCTGAAATAAGGTTTATTGAGTGAAACAAAAATGAAAGAAGGATCGTATTTTTCAATGAAAGCTTTGAAAACATTTTCATTGGCAAAGGCATTGACCGCCGTGGCAAATTCCGTATCACTGAAGAGGGACATCTGCATGTCCATATATATTTTAAATTTATTTCCGAGCACCCAGGGAAGATAACCACCGGTATTGGGATCGTTAAGGATTTTACCGCCATTCGACACATGATTGTTCAGAAACCGGGCAACACCGGCGGGGAGATTTGATTGAGAAAACGGATAGGCCGGCCGGTTTTCCAATGCATTTTGAAAAAACAGAAACGGGATTACGATCGCTGCAATGGGAAGAGTAACAACAGATATTCTACGTGACAACCTGTCCTTCTGAGAAACAAGAGCTACACCTTGTCTTAAGAGAGGAATGCACAAGAGCGTAAATTCATAAGTGAACCGTGTGTGCTTGGCCACGAGCAGCACAGCGCCGATCAATAGAACCACGTGACTGATGCGAATTTTCCTTTTCCAGATACACAGGAGAAGTGAAAGAGCAACCAGAATAATTATAATGTTCTGCATTGAAAAAATGGCTGCCTGAATGGGAGTGGGCGTGAACATGAGAAAGTTCTGAAAAGGTATGGGGAGCAATTCAGCCACATACAAATGCTGATATGCGGAAGTTTGAAAAGAAACACTGAAAGGTGTCTGGACAAGTTCAACGACACCGGGAGTAATGAAAATGGTATAAAAAACAGAAATAAGAAGCCATTTTTCTTTTCCGCCCGCTATCTCCGGTATTTTTCGAAACTTGTTCGAGTAGATTTCTGCAAGATACGCAAAAACGATCAGAAACATGACCGGATACTCTATTCCGTGCACATTGGACCAGATGATTCCCAGTAACGGGAGCACCCAGATCTTGTCCCGCTTGCATTCCAAAATATAGAGAAAAACGACAATAAAAAGATAAGAAAAAAGATGCGGCCTGACCAGTAGTTCCCTGTACATAATGACCATCGCGCATCCGATGAACAGCAAAAGGCCAAGCAGTATCTCCGTGCGATTCCTGTTCATGCGGACAAAGGATAGACAGATGAAAAAAGCGGTCAGAGCATAAAGAAGACATCTCAGAACAATGAGGCCATAGTAGCCTGCCGCCTGAAATATCTTGTAGACAATAACTTGAAATAACCAGTAATAATTATACCAGTCTTTCGGGGGCTGAACATAGGAAAAGAAGGCGTCGCGGGCTATGGATCCATTTTGCCAGAAAAATCTGCCGCCGGAAAGGTGATACCAGAGGTCGGTATCCGTCATGACAATGGGCCATGTGATAAAATAACCGGCGAGGATAAGAAAAAAGATGAATATCAGGAAGAAAAGATAATATTTACTGGTGGCGATGATTTCGTACAGACTCCTCAATCTGGAGGTTATTATCATCATCCATCCTTAACTTAGTTATCACCCAGTGCCTTGAAGGTGTCTGAAACGCCGGATGGTATGTTTGCACCTTTGACGGAAGTCACATTAATAAGAATCGGTGTACCGCTGGTTACGGTCACATTGAAATCTCCCCCCAGATTGGCCAGGTTGGCTGCGCCGTTGTATCCATCAGGTCCGACGGCATAAGCGTATAACTGAATCGATGTGGGAGGGGTACCGTTGTAGTTCATTAAATATTTACCCTGCACGGAGGAAAGCCGACTCTTCATTTCATCAATAGCCGCCCAGGCCGCTTTCCTTCTGGCCTCTTCCGCCATATCCAGATATTTAGGAACGGCAACTGCCGCGATGATACCCAATATCACCAGCACTGCAATAATCTCGATGAGCGTAAAACCTTTGGGATTAATAAAGCGATTATGATTCATCGTTTAGATTGATACCTGTGAGAGTTTTACCCCTTCGTTTGAATTATTCAGTAAATTATTGAAATTATACAAAAGACAACCCTGTGGCTGATTCAGGATTAACAAACCGAACCAGCCACAGGGTATAAAAATATAAGGTTTTATACTATTGGGCAGCTGTAAAGTTGCCCACGACACTTGTGGTGAGTGTTTTACCTTGTACAGCCGTTACAGTAATGGTGATCGGATCACCGGAAGCCGTTGTTACGGTATAGTCAGCACCTACATTCGCCAAATTTGCTGCCGTGCCATACCCGTTGGCTGAAATAGCATAAGTATACAGCGATGTATTGGTTGGCGCCACACCGTTATCTCTGAGCATCATTTTGCCCTGTACGGTTGACAGTCTCCCTTTGATCTCAGCTATCGCCGCCAAGGCTGCCTTATTTCTGGCTTCCTCCGCCATGTCCAAGTATTTCGGAACTGCCACTGCCGCTAAAATTCCCAAAATAACCAGCACTGCGATAATTT
>CAZDYR010000259.1:0-4406 GCA_964509625.1 uncultured Smithella sp.
GTGTTTTATATTAAAAACCAAGAATGCGCAATGATGACAGATGGACATTTCACGAAAGGAGATGAAGCATGAAAACATACGCTGTTAAGTATGTGGAGCTGGCCGAATTGCACGCGGGGAGGATGGCTAAAAGATGGGCACTGGATGTGCAAAATAATGCCCGGACAAAAAAATATAAGGAACTGGATGATGAAAGCATCATCAATCAGGGTGTGAAATTTTATCATAATTTCAGCAAAATGTTTGCGGAGGACAAGATCAGCGAAAGCACGTTGAAATATTTTCGCACCTATACCAAAGAAAGTTTTGACATGGGAATCCCCATGGACGAGGCCGTATACGCGCTCATCCTGCTCAGAAGGCATATCTGGTTATATGCTGAATTCCAGACGATCTTCAGCTCCGGCATCGACCAGCGGCAGGCTCTGGACACGCTGAGCCGCACCATCCTGCTGTTTGATTATGCCATATACGAAGTAACCAAAGAGTATCAGGAACTGATGAAAAAAGGAAAAGGCAAAAAATAATTTCCGTTTCCCTATACGGCAAGCATGAGAGAAAGGAGCACAGGATATGGTAGAATCGATTAAGCTGCTGGATGTACTGGAAGCTAATATAGATGAGATCGCGGGGCAATGGGCCGCCGACGTCAAGAAGAACAAAAGGACCACGCATTACAAGGATATTGCCGACGAGAAGCTGGTATTGCAGGCTATCAAATTTTACAGCCAGTTGAGGAACATGCTGATTGCCCCCAACCGCTACGAGAAGGCGCAGGAATTTTTCATGCACTACGCGAGAGTTTGTTATGAAAACGGTATTCCGCTGCATGAAGCCATTTATGCCTTAAACATGATGCGTCGCCACATGTGGCTTTACGCTGAATTTCAGGCCATTTTTGTCAATGCCATCGAGCATAACCAGGCGATAGACTCCGTGATGCGCATCATGCTTTTGATCGATCACGCCGTTTATGAGATCACACAGTATTATCAGGACCGCATCCGGCTGGAGACGTGTGGGGTGTAGAAATACAAATCATTATGTAACGGATCAAACGGCAGCGGCGGATAATATCCCTGCTGCCGTTTGAGTATGGATCGGGCAGGTCGGGCTATTCTACAATCATTTCAAAATAAACTATCCAATTTACCGCGCGACTTTAAGCTTTTTCTCGCGGCTACATTCGTTTTTGGCTTTTCGCAAAGCCTGGTTGATTCCACCTTTAATAACTTTCTCAACGAGACCTTCTTCATCAGCGACTGGCAGAGGGGCTTTATGGAACTGCCCCGGGAGCTGCCGGGGTTCCTGGTGATATTTTTTGCCGCGCTTTTCTTTTTTTTGTGTTCGCGCAGGCTCGCGGTGCTGGCTAATCTGCTGTGCGCTGTCGGTATATTATTGATCGGATTTGCCTCGCCGGGCTTTTCCGTTATGCTGGTGTGGCTGTTTATCTTCAGTGTCGGTCAGCATCTGTTTATCCCGCTCAACCAGAGCATCGGCATGGAACTGGCCCGCGAAGGCCAGAAAGGGAAAAGGCTGGGTCAGTTTTCCGCCGTGGCCAACCTGGCCATGATTCTGGGAAGCTTTGCCATTTTTCTGGGATTCAAATTCTTAAACATTACGTTTCAAATGTCATACGCCGTCGCCTTTATCGGATTTCTGACTGTGGCTGCGCTTTTGTACCGCATGCAGAAAGATCAGCCCTATGCCGCGCGCACTAAATTTCAACTGCGCAAGGAATACCGGCTGTTCTACTGGCTCAATGTTTTGTACGGAACGCGCAAGCAGATCTTTCTGACGTTCGCGCCCTGGGTGCTCGTGACCGTTTTTCATCAGAAAACGCAGATGCTGGCGACGCTTCTGATGGCGGGCGGCATCATCGGTATATTTTTTAAACCCATGCTGGGGAAAGCCATTGATAAGCTCGGCGAACGCTTCATTCTCACGTCGGAAGCCGTCTTCCTCGTCTTCGTCTGTATCGGTTATGGTTATTCCAGGGAGATATTTTCAGAGTCTGTGGCTTTGATTGTCGCCTCCGCCTGTTTTATTGCGGATCAGCTTTTGCTCTCGGTGGGCATGGCCAGGGCGACTTATCTCCAGAAAATCGCGGTCAAGCCGGAGGATGTCACCCAGACGCTGACGATGGGCGTTACCATCGATCATATCTTCTCCATCGCCGTTGCGCTATTAGGCGGCCTCATCTGGGTGACGTGGGGGTACCAGTATGTGTTTGCCCTGGGCGCCGCCATTGCTGTCTTGAACTTCTTTTCGGCCTTGAGAGTCCCGACGAAGGCATAATCTTTCAAGCTTGACAATAGAATACGGAAGAATATAATGTATTCAAAATAACGAGAAGGTGAAATATGCCAAAAGTTGTAACGTTACGGCTCAATGACGATGTTTACCATCTGTTTGACCACTTTGCGAAAGATGATAATCGAACGCTGTCCAATTTTATAGAAACGGCGGCAAAAAGATATATTGAACAAAATATTGAATTTGCAGATGAATATGAAATGGATGAAATAAAAAGTAATACGGATCTGAACAATAGCATCAAGCGCGGGGTGAAAGACGCGAAAAATAAAAAAGGACGATTCGTTGCCTGATTATAAAATATTTGAAACAAACGAATTTACGAATTGCCTTGAATCTCTTCCGAGAAAAGAAAAGATTCAAATTGAGAAAAAATTAGTCAATTATATTTATCCGCAGTTAAAGAAAGAACCCCGTTACGGCATCAATATAAAAAAGTTGCACGGATATCAGCCTGCCACCTGGCGATATCGGATAGGAAGCTACAGAGTATTTTACATCGTAGAAAATCAAATCGTAAATATCGTATCGATTGACCATAGAAAAGACGCATATAAATAAAAGGGTTGAGCGAAAACAGCCAACCTTTGGTGACTTGGGTCTGTCAGCTTTTGTTTATGCCGGGCCAGGTCGTCTTGATATGGCTCACACGCGGGACATTGAAACAGAAAGACAAAAATCAGTCGAGTTGACGGGGAAATATATGAGAAAAGGGATAATTATTTTTCTTATTTCAATTTCAACGTTAGTGATCATGTGCAGCAACGTGTTCGGGTTTTTGGGATTTGGGGATACCGCAAGCTGGAAAGAAGAAGTGCTTTTGCATGATGGCAGCAAAATCATTGTGAAGAGGTGGCAAAAGCATGGCGGGCCTCGCTCTTTTGGGGCTCCCATTCGTGAAGCCCTTATATCGGAGCAAACCATATCTTTCAAACACCCTAAAATGAACAAGACAATTATCTGGCAAGATGGCCCCACCGAGGATATTGACATTGCAAATTTTGATTTAATTGCACTGCATATTAAAGATGACACACCTTACCTTGTGACCATGACGAAACAATGTATCGGATACAACAAATGGGGCCGTCCAAACCCGCCTTATGTCGTGTTCAAATACGAAGGTAAGAAATGGATACATATTCCATTGTCGGAATTGCCTGTTGAGTTCAAAAATGTCAATCTGGTTCTTGATCCATTGGGTGATGATGAAGAACTGCTGAATAGTTCATTATCTGTAATTACCGCAGAGAAAGTGAAGGAATTCAATAGCAGTCTTCGCGAGGAAATATTTAAAGCAATTATCAGAAATCCTGTAGCACCTGTTGGAATGGCTCACTGCCAGGAAATGATTTATATTGGACGGAAGCGATGGATTGGTCTTCATAACTTCAGAAGACATTCGAAATACGAAGCATGTCTGGATGAATGCAAACTGCTTGATATAGACTCCAAGTATTGCCCCTGTGACAGACTCTTTAAGAAAAACATAAAAGGAGAATAACAATGGCTGAATTATCGAGTCAAAAGACTCGACCGAACGGCCATTTCTAAAATTCAGTTTCATGCCGTTTCGATTTTGTCGGATAACGAGGCGACAAGGAGGAGGTGCCGCAAGCGCACAGAATTTTAGGGGCTGTTCAAAAGTACTGAGATGCAAGGCGTGCAAGGAGCGGGCCGCGAGGCGTATAGTGACATACGTCGAGTGGAGCGGTCTGCAGCGCAACGCAGCAGATCAGTGCTTTTCAACAGCCCCACTCACATGAAGTTTTCCGGATCGACATCTATTACAACCTTCACCGTACTCGTCGCGTGCTTCTCCATCAGTTCGGCGGCAATCTGGTGCATCAGTTTGCTGTCTTTTCCCTTGATCATCATCTGCATGCGGTGTTCGCCACGTATTTTGGAAAGAGGCGACTCGGCGGGGCCGATAATCTCCACGCTGTTGCCTGAGCGCGCGCAAAGTGCCCGGGCATCCTTGCCTAACTCCTCAGCAGTTCGGGAAAGCACATTCATCTTTAGCGATGACAGACGAAGATTAATGATCCGGCTGTAGGGCGGGTATTTTAGCGCTTTGCGAAATTCAATTT
>CAZDYR010000260.1:0-3887 GCA_964509625.1 uncultured Smithella sp.
CGCACGATGCCGACGTAGTTCCACATGCAGCGGCGGATTTCATCCCAGTTGTTGGTGACCACAATGCTGTCGTCGCTTTCGGCCGTATCGCCGGGGTCCCAGGGGCGGATCGGTTCGTCGCTGAGCTCTGTCTGCCGGAAGGACTTGGCGATTTTCGTATAAACACGGTGCGAATAAACCAGGGCCTCCAGAAGCGAATTGCTGGCCAGGCGGTTGGCGCCGTGCAAACCGGTGCAGGAGACTTCACCGCAGGCGAACAGATTATCAATTGTCGTCTTGCCGAAATGATCCACGGAAACGCCGCCGCAGATATAGTGAGCCGCCGGCGCGATGGGAATGGGCTGCACGGCCATGTCGATGCCGTATTCCATGCATTTATTGTAAATGTTGGGAAAGCGATCCATCAGGAAGTCGCGCGTATGATGCGTAATGTCCAAAAGGACGTGTTCGTCGCCGGATTTCTTGATCTCGTTGTCGATGGCCTTGGCGACCACGTCACGGGGCGCGAGGCTTTTCATGGGGTGGTAATGCTCCATGAAGGTATCGCCGTTTCTCAGTTTAAGAATACCGCCTTCTCCGCGCACGGCCTCACTGATCAGAAACGCCTTGGCTTCCGGATGAAAAAGACAGGTGGGGTGAAACTGGATGAACTCCATGTTGGCAACCTGAGCGCCGGCGCGGTAGGCCATGGCAATGCCGTCGCCCGTGGCGATGTCCGGATTGGTGGTGATCAGATAAACCTTACCCGCGCCGCCGGTGGACAGGATCGTGTATTTGGCTCTGTAGGTATGGACTTCGCCGTTGTTGATATCAAGAACATAGGCTCCCAGACAGTTTATCGTACGTCCCCGGGCGTCTTTACGGATGATCAGGTCAATGCCTATATGATTTTCGTAGATTTTCACGTTTTTCAAAGCCGCGACTTTTTCATGCAGCGCCCGTTCGATTTCACGGCCGGTCAAATCCTTGGCATGCAGCACGCGCCGCCTGTGGTGGCCGCCTTCCTGGCCCAGATCGTAAGGGTGGGGCGGCGTTTCCGACTTGGTAAAATTAACCCCCCAATCAATCAGCTCCTGAATGCGGGGAGGCGCCTCGCGAACGACAAAATCAACGACATCTTTGTGGCAAAGGCCGGCGCCGCAGATCAGCGTATCATCAATATGCTCTTCAAAACTGTCCGTTTTGTCGGTCACGGCGGCAATGCCGCCCTGGGCGTAATTGGTATTGGATTCCGATTTTTCTTTTTTGGTGACGATAGCCACCGATCCAAGCTGTGCCGCTTTGATGGCCATGCTCAAGCCTGCTATTCCGCTGCCGATAATCAGGAAATCCGTTTTTATTTCCATGGAAGATAGTCCGATCGATTGCCTGTAAAAGTTTGTTTACAAATACCGGGGGCTTTTATATAAGCCTTTTTGATTGTTTGTAAAGAAAATTTTAAAGAAGGATCAGAAGTTGCTCGTTTTAGGAATAGAATCATCATGCGATGAAACGGCGGCCGCGGTTGTACAGGATGGGAAACTGCTTTCCAATGTCATTGCTTCTCAAATCAAGGATCACAGCGCTTATGGCGGCGTGGTGCCGGAAATAGCCTCGAGAAAGCACCTCGAAGCCATCTCTCCGGTTGTTGCACAGGCGCTGGCGGACGCGGGTCTGGACTTGAAGAACATTGAAGGTGTTGCCGTTACACGCGGGCCGGGTTTGGTCGGTTCGCTGCTTGTCGGATTGTCCGCCGCCAAGGCGCTGGCTTATGCGTTGGGTATTCCATTTGTGGGCGTCAATCATCTGGAAGGCCACATCATGGCATCCTTTCTGGCAGAAAAAAAGCCTCAGTTTCCGTTTGCGGCGCTGGTGGTTTCCGGCGGCCACACCAATGTGTATCTTGTGGAAAATTATCACGAGTTCAAACTGCTGGGCCAGACGCGCGATGACGCCGCGGGTGAAGCCTTTGACAAAGCCGCCAAACTGCTGGATCTGGGATATCCCGGGGGTGTCATCATTGACAAGATGGCCAAAACCGGAAATCCGAAGGCGTTTGATTTTCCCCGGGCCATGAAGGATTCACCGGATTTCAGTTTCAGCGGCTTAAAGACGTCGCTTTTAACGATGTTCAAAAAAAGGGGAGGGCATTTCAGACAGGAAGAACTGCCGGACGTTGTGGCCAGTTATCAGGAAGCCATTATTGATGTGCTGGTTGATAAAACGCTCAAAGCCGCCGTTGAAAATGGAATTACACAGGTGGTTGTGTGCGGCGGTGTCGCCGCCAACAGCCGGCTGAGGCAAAGATTTGCAGAAGCTACGGACAAAGCCGGCATGGCATTGTTTATTCCGCCGATGATTTTATGCACGGACAATGCGGCCATGATCGCGGCACTGGGGGAAATTATGCTGAAACACGGACGCTCGGATTCTCTGGACTTAAACGCCGTTTCCCGCTGGCCGCTGGTTCCCTGTTCCCCGAAGGGGAGAGGGTGATAGCGGCATGGCTGCGCCCCGGGAAATTCTTCAACGCTACAACATTCGGCCCAGTAGAAAACTGAGTCAGTCGTTTCTGGTGGATGTTAATACCATCCATAAAATCGCCGCTTCCGGTCGGTTCTTGCCGGAGGATGTGGTTGTTGAAATCGGCGCGGGAATCGGTGTGATGACCCGGGATATCGCTTCAGCCGCCCGGCGTGTCATTGCCGTGGAACTTGATCGCCGCCTGGTGGAAATCCTTCAGGATCAGTTTGTCGGATGCGCCAATGTGGAAATCTATTCCGGCGACATATTGAAATTTGATTTCGCTCATATATCAGATCGGTATAAATCGAAGCTTAAAGTAATCGGTAATGTTCCGTACAACATTTCCAGCCCTGTTATTTTTCATTTATTGGCGTATCGGCGGGTCATCAGCACCTTCACTTTAATGCTGCAAAAGGAAGTGGTTGAACGGCTTGTTTCCCCGCCGGATCATAAGTCTTACGGTGTGCCTTCCGTTTTACTGCAGATGTATGCCGACGTGGAAAGACTTTTTGATGTTTCATCAACCTGCTTTTATCCACGGCCGAAAGTCGAATCCTCGATTATCCAGGGAATATTTCGCGAAAAGCCTTTGTTTGAGCTCAATGACGAATTGTTTTTCAGCCGGGTTGTGAAAGCCGCCTTTGCGCAGCGCCGCAAAATGCTCTCCAATAATTTAAGGCACGCCAGTGTTCTGGGAACATTGTCCGGTGCCGATATCCAATCCGCGCTGGATGAAGCCGGCATTGACGGAAAACGCAGAGGCGAAACGCTTTCTGTGTCTGAATTCGCAGTTTTGAGCAACGCACTGAAATATCGATTGACTAACCCCGCATGACATATTAATGCTCTCATCACAATAATCTGCTGGATAAAAATGAAACAAAAATATTTATATATTGAGACATTCGGCTGCCAGATGAATGTCCATGACTCGGAGCAAATGGCCGTATTACTCGCGGATTTGGGATACACGTTGACGGATGATTCCCCAAAAGCCGACTTGATTCTGATCAATACCTGTTCAATCCGGGAGAAGGCCGAGCAAAAGGCCTTCAGTGAAGTGGGGCGGCTGATTAAATTGAAAGCACAAAACCCGAAGCTGATTATTGGTTTCGGAGGGTGTCTGGCCCAGCATCTGGGTGAGAAAGTCTATAAAAGAGTCAGCGACGTGGATCTTGTTTTCGGCACCCACAACATCCACCGCCTGCCGGAGATGATTGCGGCAGTGCAAAAAGAACGAAAGAAGATGACCCGGATTGATTTTTTTTCAAAAATCCATTCGCTCAACATCTTCGCGCCGCCGCCCGAAGGATCGCTGAACGCTTTTGTTTCGATTATGCAGGGCTGCGACAACTATTGCGCCTATTGCGTTGTTCCTTATC
>CAZDYR010000260.1:3897-4355 GCA_964509625.1 uncultured Smithella sp.
CCGGATGATATTATCGACGAGATCAGAAAACTGGCGCGGCATGGCGTAAAGGATGTAACGCTTCTGGGCCAGAATGTGAATTCCTACGGGAAAAAATTAGAAAACGGATGCGATTTTGTCGCCCTGATAAAGAAAATAAACGGGATTGACGGCATTGACAGAATCCGTTTCACGACGTCACATCCGAAAGATTTATCCGATGAATTGATAGACTGTTTCGGGGGTGTTCCCAAGTTATGCGAGCATATTCATCTGCCGGTTCAGTCGGGTTCCGACCGGATTTTGAAGCTGATGAACCGGAAATATTCATCAGAAGAATACCTGCGGAAAATCGAGCGTTTGCGAAACGCGTGCCCGTCAATCAGCATCACGTCCGATATCATCGTCGGTTTTCCGGGAGAAACGCAAAAAGATTATCAAGAAACCATTGACATGATGGAAAAAATCAGGTTTGATTC
>CAZDYR010000261.1:0-4328 GCA_964509625.1 uncultured Smithella sp.
ATCGAATGCTTCCTTTAATGATAAAGCCCGGAAGGGATAACCCGCCGGGCTTTTCCTTGTATCTTGCTCCTTGTTTCTTTAGCCTTTTGCCTTTTACCTTGATCCTATTATTTCTATATTTACATACTCTCCACCAAGAATCTTATTATTTTACCAGTGTCGCTCACTTTCTATTGTCAGATTTCTTTACAGTTTCAATCTTTCCGCAAGTGCTTGTATATTTATAGATTTTAACAATTCCAAATCCATATTTTCCAGCTTCCAATGCTTCCAATGTTTTCAATGTCGGAATTCCTTACAAAGTCAGTTGTGCCATTTGATCTGCATTTAAATGTAACCATTGAATAATGCAAAGAATGACGCCGGCTGTGGCTGTCAGCAGTATCGGATTTCTTTACACATTCATGTCTTTGCAAAGTCTCCAAAAATATAATGCATGCAATTTCAAATACTTATACAATTGGCGTAATTTTTGCTGTTAAATGTAATGCGATGTTTAACAATAAAAATGGCAGGAGGATCGAAAAATGAAAAAAGCAAGAACCGTTTTATGCATCCTGACGTTGTGTGTTTTTTTGTGGGCCTGCCCGGCATTCGCATTTCAATGGTACTGGGGAACGGCCCCGAATGTCGATTACGCAGCCAACTATGATTCCGGATCGTCTTTTATCTGGCTGCCTTTTACCATCGTTGCGAACGGTGATGAGGTAGCCGGCGCCGGCTTTCCGGATGTGATCTTTTCGGGTGGTGCTTCATCAGGTTTTTTTGCTTTCAATATGACGGGCAAGTGGGGTTCTTATGATGGAGTGACCGAAATTGCCGAAGGAGCTTATCTTAACGGATTGTCGGACGGCCATTTTTCTCTTAGCTTTTCCACAAATTATCAGGGTCTGAATTATTACGCTTATGATGATCCGAAAACAGGTTATGAGCGTACACTTCTTACCAAAGGCCCCGAAAACAATATTTCCATTACCGTGGGGCCGATTCCTTCGGCGGTTCCCGAACCCGCCTCTGTGTTGATGCTGGGCCTTGGCTTTCTTGGGCTGGCCGCTGTCAAAAGAAGGATAAAAAAATAAATTTTCCACACATCATGTTTCTTGAAGCATGATGTCTTCTATTGATAAGCAGGGTCAGAAATGATCCTGCTTATTCTTATTGTTTTTTACTGAGGTCGGCTGGATTCTTTTGACACAGGACAGGGCTTTATAAATTTGAAACTGCTTAAGGTTCAGAGTGGATTC
This sequence comes from uncultured Smithella sp., assembly GCA_964509625.1. GTDB lineage: Bacteria > Desulfobacterota > Syntrophia > Syntrophales > Smithellaceae > UBA8904. The sequence continues at coordinate 1,245 of CAZDYR010000261.1, forward strand.
CAATTCAAAGCGCACCGTGTCTGGCTAAAATGAGCAATGATTCAACTTAGGCCGTAAGCTTCCCCTAAAGGTGGACATGTTAAAAGTGGAGTTTTGTCAGGTTCATCACTTGCGCACGTACTTGTCGAAGCATGGGGGGCAAGTCTCCTCTTGGCTCATTAGCTTGTTGTGAGGTGTTTGATTAACTGTCTTCCTACAGCCACCTCTTTCTTTATATATTTGTTAGATGCCTCTATTTCCAACAGCAACAAACACACGTCAAAAGCAAAACATCCTTACCACAACGTGTAAAAAGCCGGTTTCTTTCTTGTATATGCTTGTGCTGCTTTTTTTGATAAATTTTTGTGAAGCTTTTTAGGATGGAAATGCATAACTGCCTGTGTTGATCTTGTCAATCATTTTTGGACAACCTGGGAACGCTCAAATCATTTTCATTAACAACACAGAGCCGGGCGGGATAATATTAGGTTATAGGTCATTGGTTATAAGTTATGGGTCTAAAATGATAAAGCCCGGACGGGTTAACCCGCCGGGCTTTTCCTTGAACCTTGTATCCGGCATTCGCCGGTCTTCGTGCTCCGCTTTATCCTATCGCCTATTGCCCATCGCCTCTAGCCTGTTATTTCTATAATCAGGTATTTTTTCTTTCCCTTGCGGACGCGCAGTTCGCGGCCGCCGGCAAAATCATCAGGAGAAAGTTTTTCGTCCACCGATTTGACCTGTCGCTCACCGATATAAATTCCGCCCTGCTCTATCAGGCGCTTGGTTTCCGACATGGACTGCGTCAGACCCGCCTTGGCACAGACGGATGTGATGAGGACGCCCGCATCAAGATCTTTGCGGGAAATCGCGTAACGGGGAATAGCGGATGTGTCTGCCTGCGGCGCCTCGCGCGGAATGTCACTGGACGCGAGCAGATCGGCATCCACCGGTTTCGCATGAAAAGCCTCCATCGAAGCGCGCCACGCTGCTTTTGCCGCTTCAGTCCCATGGGTGACTTTAGTCGCCTCATAGGCTAAAACCGTTTTGGCCATGTTCAGCCTGGCGTCGGCCAGCGTTTTGACCACGGCAATTTCTGTGAGCGGCAGATAGGTAAAGAGTTTGAGAAACCGCTCCACATCGGCATCGTCGCAGTTGACCCAGTACTGATAATATTCATAGGGCGTGGTCAACGAGCCATCAAGCCAGATCGTGCCTTTTTCTGTTTTGCCCATCTTGTGCCCGAGCGATGTGGTAATCAGGGGAAACGTAACGGCCTGCGCGTCTTTGGCTTCGACTTTGCGGATGAGCTCGGTGCCTGCCAGCATGTTCCCCCACTGGTCGTTGCCGCCCATTTGCAGGGCGCAGCCGTAATGCTGAAACAGATACAGAAAATCATACCCCTGCAGGAGCATGTAATTGAACTCAATGAAATTCAGCCCCTTCTCCAGGCGGATTTTGTAGCTTTCCGCCGCGAGCATCCGGTTGACGCTGAAATGCCGTCCGATATCGCGCAGGAATTCAATATAGTTGATTTTGGTGAGCCATTCGGCGTTATTGAGCAGGAGCGCCTTATCGTCTGAAAAATCGAGATACCGGGAAAGCTGTTTCCCCAGGCACTGCGCGTTGTAGTCAATCTGATCGCGGGTAAGCACCTGGCGCATTTCCGTCTTGCCGCTGGGGTCGCCGATCAATCCGGTGCCCCCGCCGACCAGGGCGATGGGGCGGTTGCCGTTTTTCTGCATATACGCGAGCGCCATGATGGGCACCAGACTGCCGATATGCAGGCTGGTCGCGGTTGGGTCAAAACCTATGTAACAGGTCACGGGGCCTTTGGCAAAAAGCTCGGTAATTAAGGCCTCGTCGGTAACCTGTTCGACAAAACCTCTTTCCTTTAAAATCTCATAAGCGCTCTTCATCTGATCTCCTTCATTGGGGAAGCCTGACGCTGATTCTCTCGATGGCATTGGCGTTGCCGGTTTGCGCATCAATATCCATCAGGACACCCTGCAGGCGGATGTCGTTTTTGGCCACATCGAATTTGTTGGGCAGTTGCGTGATAAACCGTTCAATAATGGTTTCTTTTCTGATGCCGATCACCGAATCAAAGGGGCCGGTCATCCCAACATCACTGATATAAGCTGTTCCGCCCGGGAGAATTTCATTGTCCGCCGTCTGCACATGCGTATGGGTTCCCAAAACCGCGGAAACCTGGCCGTCAACATACCATCCCAGGGCTTTTTTCTCCGATGTCGCTTCCGCGTGTATATCGATGATAATAACCTTCGCTCTGGCTTTAAGCCGGGCTATTTCTTTTTTGACCGCGGCAAACGGGCAGTCAATGGGCTGCATGAAAATGCGCCCGGCCAGGTTCAGGACGCCCACGCAGTCCCCCGCGGCCGTCGGCATGACGACCGACCCTTTCCCCGGCACCGCATCCGGATAATTGGCGGGACGCAGAAGCGTTTCATAATCATCGATAAATTCCAGGGCTTCTTTTTTATCCCAGACGTGGTTGCCGGAAGTCAGAATATCGATATGCGCGCCATACAGTTCTTCAACCACTTCGCGGGTAATGCCGAAACCGGCGGCGGCGTTTTCACAGTTGGCGATCACCAGATCAACGCCGCGTCCGCCGACAAGCGCCGGCAACAGTTCTTTCACCGCCCGGCGGCCGGGCTTGCCCACGATATCGCCGATAAAAAGAATCTTCATTTCAAAATCAGTCTTTGCGTCAGTCTATTTGGCAAAATTAGACACGCGGGTTTCCCGGATAACCGTCACCTTGATCTGCCCCGGGTAGGTCATTTCATTTTCTATTTTCTTGATAATGTCGTTGCACAGCATGACGGTATCGTTATCGGATATCTTATCGTTTTCCACCATAATACGGATTTCCCGGCCCGCCTGGATCGCGAAGCACTTATCGACGCCGTTGAACGAGTGGGCGATCTTTTCGAGTTCCTCCAGGCGCTGCACATACGTTTCCAGCATTTCACGGCGCGCTCCCGGCCGGGCCGCGGACAGCGTATCGGCCGCCTGCACCAATACGCCCAGAAGCGTGTTGTTGCGACCGTCATCATGGTGGGTGGCAATCGCCTGAAC
>CAZDYR010000262.1:0-4311 GCA_964509625.1 uncultured Smithella sp.
ACCAACGAGATCAAGGATTTCATTCGCAAGACCGCTCAGGGGTTTGACGTGTCGATTGTGGAGATCGGCGGGACGGTGGGCGACATCGAGAGCCTGCCTTTTCTGGAGGCCATCCGCCAATTTCGCAATGAGCTGGGGCGTCAAAATGCGATTTTCATTCATTTGACCTGGGTCCCCTTCATTAAGACCGCCGGGGAAGTGAAGACCAAACCCACCCAGCACAGTGTGAAAGCCTTGAGAGAAATCGGTATTCAGCCGGACATTCTGCTGTGCCGCACGGAAAACCTTTTATCCGAAGACATCAAGGCCAAGATCGCCCTTTTCTGCAACGTGGAAGTGAGCTGTGTGTTCACGGCCAAGGATGTCGGCTGCATCTACGAAGTTCCGCTGGTTTTTCACCGGGAGGGGCTGGACGCAAAGATCATTGAACTGCTCAACATGTGGACCGGCCAGCCGAAGCTGGACGCCTGGGAGAATGTTGTTGAAAAATTCTATCATCCGGCGCACGAGGTCTGCATCGGCATCGCCGGGAAATACGTCAATCTGACCGATTCGTATAAGAGCCTGAACGAGGCGCTGGTTCATGGCGGCATTGCCAATAACTGCCGGGTGAAGCTGAAATTTGTCGATACGGAAAAGATCGAACAGGACGGCGCGGCTCAATATCTGTCCGATGTGGACGGCGTGCTGGTGCCCGGCGGGTTCGGCAACCGGGGGATTGAAGGGATGATTCAGGCGGCCCGATACGCGCGGGAAAACAATATTCCCTATTTCGGCATCTGTCTGGGCATGCAGATGGCGGTCGTTGAGTACGCCCGCGACATCTGCAACCTGGAAAAAGCCAACAGCTCCGAATTTGACTTATCCACAAAATATCCGGTCATCGATTTACTGCCCGAACAGCGCGATGTGCGGGATAAGGGCGCCTCCATGCGGTTGGGAGCCTGGCCGTGTCTTATTGAACAAGATTCTTTCGCTTTTGCCGCCTACGGACAGAAAGACATCTCCGAACGGCACCGCCACCGTTACGAATTCAACAACGACTTTAAAAAAACATTGACAGACAAGGGTCTGTGTATTACCGGTGCGTCGCCCGATGGGGCGCTGGCGGAGATTATCGAAATCAAAAATCATCCCTGGTTTTTGGGATGTCAGTTTCATCCCGAATTCAAATCCCGACCCACGAATCCCCATCCTCTCTTCAGTCAATTCATTGAGGCGGCGCTGAAGCGAAACGAGAAGAATATCAATCTGAAATAATATTGATGCCCAAGGTTGGAGATTGACTGAAATGCCCCTGTTAAAAAAAGATCGTAAAGCCCTGCTGGTTCTGGAAGACGGGAGCGTTTTTGAGGGGTGTGCTTTCGCGGGAGAAGGCGAAACGCTCGGGGAAGTCGTCTTCAATACCGGAATGACCGGCTATCAGGAAGTTATCACGGATCCCTCCTATAAGGGCCAGATTGTCGCCATGACCTATCCGCTGGTCGGCAACACCGGCATCAATGATGAAGATATGGAATCGGCCGGCCTTCATCTGGAAGGCTTTGTCGTTAAGGAGTATCAGCCCCACCCCAGCAACTGGCGGATGACCAAAAGCCTCAAGGCCTTTCTGGAGGACGCGGGCAGAATCGGCCTCGAAGGCGTCGACACGCGCGCGCTCACCAGGCGCCTGCGTCTTTCCGGAGCGATGAAGGGGATCATTTCCACCCGCACGTCAGATATCGCCGAGCTTCTGGAAAAAGTTCGCGCCTATCCGGGGCTTGTCGGACGCGACCTGGTGCAAGAAGTGTCCTGCCCCAAACCCTACCTCTGGAAAAAAGGCGCGCCGACTTCCGGCAAAATTCCGGTAAATAAACCGGTGCGGAAACTGCGCGTGGTCGTGCTCGACTGCGGCGTCAAATACAATATTTTAAGACTGCTGGAACAAAACGGCTGTGAAGTGGTTGTTGTTCCGGCCACAGCCACCGGCTCGCAGATGTTGTCTTACCGGCCGGACGGTGTGCTCCTCTCCAACGGGCCCGGAGATCCGGCGGCGCTTCCTTATATTGTGGATGCCGCCCGCGACGTTATCGGGAAAGTGCCGGTTTTCGGCATTTGTCTTGGACACCAGATCATCGGCCAGGCCATCGGCGGCTATACGGAAAAATTGAAATTCGGCCATCACGGTATCAATCAGCCGGTAAAAAATCTGGAAACGGGCCGGGTTGAAATCACCTCTCAAAACCACGGCTTTGTCGTTGTGCCCGAGTCTGTTGAAAGCAAAGCCGCAAAATCCTATACAAACCTGAACGACGCGACTTCCGAGGGAATGACCCTTACGGGGGCGATGAGCGTCCAGTACCATCCCGAAGCGGCGCCGGGACCGCGCGATACCGAATATTTATTTGCGCAGTTTGTGGACACTATGAAAAAGCACAGGGGGAAGACAGCTTGATTTTAATCATCGATTTCGGCTCACAGTACAACCAGCTCATCGCGCGCCGCGTGCGCGAACATCATGTCTATTGCCAGATTGAGCCGCCGGGTATCTCCATTGCGGCCGTCAGGACGCTTCAGCCGGAAGGCATCATTCTTTCGGGCGGTCCGGCCAGCATCTACGCCAAAGGGTCACCACGCGTGGATCGCGGCATTTTCGACCTGGGCATTCCCGTTCTGGGCATCTGCTACGGCCTGCAGTACATGATCGATTCTCTGGGCGGGAAAGTGATCGGTTCGACCAAACGCGAGTATGGTTTCGCCGAACTTCACATTAAAAAATCCGACGGTCTTTTCACCGGTGTAAAGAAAAATACCCAGTGCTGGATGAGTCACGGAGATTCCATCGGTGAGCTTCCCCGGGGTTTCGCCATTACAGCATCGACGGACAATACCCGGGTCGCGGCGGCCGAGGACGTGTCACGGCAGTTTTACGGCCTCCAGTTTCATCCGGAAGTCGTGCATACCAAAGAAGGCAAAAAGATACTCTCAAACTTTCTTTTTGAAGTATGCCGCTGCAAAAAGTCCTGGTCGATGAAATCGTTTGTCAAGCACGCGATCGGTGATATCCGCGCCCAGGTGGGGAAGGAAAAAGTCATTCTGGGCCTTTCCGGCGGCGTCGATTCTTCCGTGGCGGCGGTGCTGCTGCACAAAGCCATCGGGAAGCAACTGACCTGTGTCTTTGTGGACAACGGCGTTTTGCGAGCCGGCGAGGCCGAACGCGTCATTGACATGTTCAAGAAACACCTGCACATCAATTTAAGATTTGTGCGGGCGGGCAATATCTTTTTGAAAAAACTGAAAGGCGTGACCGATCCGGAAAGGAAACGTAAAATCATCGGCCGCACCTTTATTGAAATTTTTGACGAGGAAGCGCTGAAGATCAAAGGCGTGAAGTTTCTGGCGCAGGGAACACTTTATCCCGACCTGATTGAATCCCGCTCCGCTTTTGGCGGCCCCAGTGTGGTGATCAAATCGCATCACAACGTCGGCGGGCTTCCCAAAAAAATGAATTTAAAACTGGTGGAACCGCTCAAACATCTCTTCAAGGATGAAGTGCGTCTTCTGGGAAAAGAGCTGGGACTGGCCGATGACGTCGTCTGGCGTCAGCCGTTCCCCGGACCGGGGCTCGCGGTCCGCATTATCGGCGAAGTGAATGCCCAGCGTCTGAATGTGCTGAAGCGGGCGGATACGATCCTGATGGAAGAAATCCGGGCGGCCAAACTGTATTATAAATTGTGGCAGTCCTTTATCGTGCTTCTGCCCATCAAAAGCGTGGGCATCATGGGCGACCAGCGCACGTATGAAAACATCGCGGCCATCCGCGCCGTCACAAGCGACGACGCCATGACGGCCGACTGGGCGAGACTGCCGCATGACCTGCTCGCGCGCGTTTCGACGCGGATCATCAACGAAGTGCGCGGCATCAACCGCGTGGTGTATGACGTGAGCTCCAAACCGCCCAGCACGATTGAGTGGGAGTAGAGAAGGAGGCGATGCACCGGTTCGCAGTGCTGTTCAGAATCTTTTTCCAACTCCGCAACTGCTCGCTGCACTGCCGGTTCGCAAACTCGCGCCACAGGCGCTCAGACAGGCGACCCGGCGGACGTTTCGCTTCTCAGGCGGGGTGGCCCGGAAAAAGCTTCCATTCTCAACCCTGCAAACCGGCGCATCGCTTGGAATAAGAAAAAAATGGAAAAAAGACGTGCCGAAACGAACTGACATTAAAAAAATACTGCTTATCGGGTCCGGGCCGATCATCATCAGCCAGGCCTGTGAATTCGACTACTCCGGCACGCAGGCCTGCAAGGCCCTGCGCGAAGAAGGCTATGAAGT
>CAZDYR010000263.1:0-4298 GCA_964509625.1 uncultured Smithella sp.
TCCCGATGCCCGGCCGATTCGTTAATTCTTCCTGGCCTGTTTCGAGGCGGTTGATTTTTCATTGACAAGCATCCGCCGGCAGGCTTAAATACGGCATACATTATATGCGTTTTACCAGGCACCAGAGGCACCGTCTTTTTCATGATCTACCATGATTCAACGAACCTGTAAGTCCCGGCTATCAGACAAAAGACTTTATAATGACATTACTAACCGACAAGTTCAGCCAGACCGATTATAAAATTTCTTTTAAAAGGAAGGATTCGGCTCTGTTCATTGATCTTTCGGGGGTGTTCAGTTTGAAAAATCTGACTGCCTTCACAGAGGAAATCCGGCGGGAAATATCAGGAAATCCTGTGCAAAGCATCATTATTGATTTTTCTCAGATCGTTTATCTGGACAGCGCCGCCGCTCTGGCCTTTGTCCAGATTCGACAGCACTCCGCGCGGGAGAACATCCTCTGCCAGCTTGTCAACATCAGCGACGACGCGAAGGGAATATTCAGCGTCATCCGCAATGAGGCGCTTGATCATCCTCTTGTCGAACCTCCCGTATCCAATGACGGTTTTATCCATCAGGTGGGACAGACATCATCAGCCATCGCACGGGACTTTGTCCATTTCGTTACTTTCATCGGTGAAATTCTGGTCGCGCTTATGTACACCCTGAAGCATCCGAAAAGCCTTCGGGGCAGGGATGTCCTGTTTTACGTTCAGCGAGCCGGCGTGGATGGGCTCCCCATTGTCGCCCTGATCGGACTTCTGATGGGTTTGATCATGGCCTTCATGTCCTTCTTGCAGTTCAAACAATTCGGAGCCAATATCTATGTTCCGACCCTGGTCAGTTTCGCGATGGTCAAAGAACTGGGGCCGCTCATGACGGCCATCCTGGTTGCCGGCCGCTCGGGCTCGGCGTTTGCCGCGGAAATCGGCACCATGGTGGTCAACGAAGAGGTGGACGCGCTTCATACCATGGGCTTTGATCCGATTCGCTTTCTGGCCGTTCCCAAGGTTCTGGCCACGATCATTGTTGTGCCGATCCTGACCATTTACGCGGATTTGTCCGGCATCATCGGCGGCATGATCATTGGCGTCACCAGCCTGGACTTGACCATTAACACCTACGTAACCCAGTCCATCAAAGCAATAAAGACGTTCGATGTCGTCACCAGCCTGATCAAAGCGGCCGTGTTTGCCGGTCTGATTTCCGCCATCGGATGCCAGCGCGGTTTCCAGGTGCGTTCCGGCGCCCAGGATGTGGGCAAATTTACCACCTCCGCCGTGGTCGCGGCAATTTTTATGATCGTCGTGGCCGATTCCATTTTTGCCGTCATGTTACATTACGTTAAAAGGTATGGCACTTTTTCCTGAGGAAAGCAGAAGGGATTATGATGGTAGATGTACAAAGCAAAAAACCCGTGATAGAGGTAAAAAACCTGACCGCAAGATTCGGAAGCAATATTGTTTTTGAAGATGTCAGTTTTGACGTCTATCCGGGAGAGGTTCTGGTCATTGTCGGTGAATCGGGATGCGGGAAGTCGACTCTGCTGAGGATCATGATCGGCCTGCAAAAGCCTTATGAAGGCCGGGTTTTATATCAGGGGGTCGATATTACCAGCGCCGGGGAAGCGGCTCTCAACGAATACCGGCAGAACATCGGCGTCCTTTTCCAGTCCGGCGCCCTGTTCAGTTCCATGACACTCAAAGAGAATATCGAACTGCCCCTGCAGACTTACACAAATCTTGATCCCGATACCATCAGCCAGATCGTGAAAATGAAACTCGGCATGGTCAATCTGGAGGGATACGACAACCATCATCCTTCGGAACTTTCCGGCGGTATGAGAAAAAGGGCCGGCATTGCCCGGGCCATGGCCCTTGATCCCCGCGTGCTTTTCTTTGACGAATTATCCGCCGGCCTTGATCCGGTTACCGCGGTGGAACTTGATGATTTGATCATCAAAACCAATGAAGCCCTGCGAACAACCATGGTTATCGTCACCCATGAGCTGGAATCTATTTACAAGATCGCCCATAGAGTGTTAATGTTGGATAAAGAGGCCAGGGGAATTATCGCGGAAGGAACACCCGCGGAATTGAAGCAGCAGGCGACAGACCCCCGCGTGAGGAGCTTCTTCCAGCGCCAGCTGCCGGCGGCTCCGGCCCATCAGAGGTTTTATGCCAACTAGAAGCTCAAAGTTTTTAATCGGTCTTTTCGTGATTGTCGGCGTGCTGATCTTCGCGGCGATTATCATCTGGGTCGGCGCGGCAAAATTTTTTGTAAAGGGTTCCCTCTACACGGTTTATTTTGACGAATCCGTGCAGGGCCTGCAGGTGGATTCGGCCATTAAATACAGGGGCGTGGCCATCGGGAATGTCAAACGCATTGACGTGGCCCCGGACTACCGCCTGATCGAAGTCATCATGAAAATTGATCTGGAGGGCGATTTACAGAAACAGACCATCGCTTCCCTGAAGACAACCGGCATCACCGGCATTGTCTTTATCGAACTCGACCGGATCAATGAAGGCGAACTGTCCGATTCGCCGAAACTGACCTTCAAGCCCCCCTACCCGGTCATCCCTTCCCGGCGGTCGGAAATCAGCCGTTTTCTTTCGGATGCCGGCGATGTGATGCAAAGCATCGGGGAAGTGGACTTCAAGGGCATTTCCGATGATCTGAAAAAAACCACCGCAGCGATAAAAAACTTCATGGAAGGCAAACGCCTCAACAATATCATGGCCAATCTGGAATCCACATCCTCCAATCTGGACAAAACCATCGCCCAAATCAACCGGACGGTTGCCGAAGGCAAGGTGGATCAGACGATCCGTGAAGCGCTCGGCGCCTTATCAGACGCCCGTCAACTGATCGGACAGGTGAAAGGCGATCTCACCGAGCTGAACCTGCGTGAAAAAGGCCGGCGGACCGACGCGATCCTCGCAGATATTGACGAAAAAACAAAAGCCATCACCAACGAACTCCAACATACGTCGGAAAATCTGCGGGTCACGTCCGAAAATCTGAAAAAAATTTCCGAAAGATTAGACACAGATCCTTCGGAACTGATTTTCACAAGACCCGCTCCGCCGCGAAAACCGATGGAGTAGCGAAAGGAAGTCCGCCATGGAAGATTATTCGTCCCCGTCACGACACTTTCAGAAAGGATGGCCATCCGGCTGCCTTTTGCTGATCGTTTCTTTTTTCTTCTTGATGACCGGATGCGCCGCAAACGGCAAACCTCAGTATAATGTAGAAAAATACCTTTTAAGTTATCCGGCACAGTCCTGGAATCAAACCGAAAAACTTCCGGCCTCCGTTAAATTCAACCGTTTTTCCATCGCCGCCGCCTATAATTCCACCCATATGATTTTCCGCAATGATCCTTACAGCTTTGATGCTTTTAATTATTCCCGCTGGGCGGTCAATCCGTCCGATATGATTGCCGACAGCATTCTTGGCGACATGAGGGGAAGCGGAAAGTTTCTGGCGGTTTTTTCCCGTTACCAGAACGATGAAGGGAGGTTTGTTATTTCGGGAGGCATCGAAGAATTTTATCTGCGGATGGATAAAAACGTCAAAACGGCACTGATCAGCCTGTCCATCACCATGGAAGATTCACGGGAAAAAGAAATCGGCAAAAAGATAATGTTTCAGAAAAAATACCGGCGGGAAGAACCCCTGCGGGATCAATCTCCCCGGGGATATTGCCAGGCCGCAAGCGAGGCCATGCAGATTTTGTCCCGCGAAATCATCAGCGACATTCACACGGCGGCAAAAAGCCGGATTAAATAAACGCGGGGACAAGATGAAAGAAATTTCGGTACAAAGCCATGACCGTTTCGAAATGATTGACATTACAGCGGCGGTGCAAAAAGCAGTGCAAGAGGAAAAAATCGAGTCAGGCATTGGTGTGGTTTACACCCCACATACCACCGCCGCCGTCACCATCAATGAAAATGCCGATCCGGATGTGCCCCGTGATATTCTGGCGGCGCTGGACCGCGCGGTTCCTTTATCCGCCGGCTACAGGCACGTGGAAGGAAATTCGGCCGCGCACGTGAAATCTTCTCTGGTTGGCGCGTCCGAAATGGTCATCGTCGAAAACGGCCGCCTGGTTTTAGGCACCTGGCAATCCATTTTTTTCTGTGAATTCGACGGCCCGAGAACGAGAAAGGTCATGATTAAATTTATCAAATAGATACAGGTAAGGGGTTATAGGTTATGGGTAATCAATTGTGATCATTACCCATTACCCATTACCCATTACCCATCGCCTGCGTTTTTTGAATAACTTC
>CAZDYR010000264.1:0-4274 GCA_964509625.1 uncultured Smithella sp.
CTCAAGGACGACGCGCAGACCGTTTTTGAAAAGGCTCAAGCGGCGGATATCATCTTGCTGGCAAGTCCCGTGTACTTCATGCGGACGTCGGCGCGAATGGCGGCCATGATCGACCGGTTTCGCGTGTTTGTTTTCGGCAATCTGACGGCCGGGCGGCTGAAGAACAAAATCGGCGTGAGCATGGCGGTTTCGTGGCTGCGTCAGGGCGGCATGGAAACGACGCACCTGACGCACATCCTGGCGTTTCTGACGCTGGAAATGATTCCCGCCAGTGTCCATAAAGGGGTAAGTCCGCTGGGCGCGTCGGCCTATGCCAGTCCGGGTGGATCGGGTGATTTCGATCCTCATGTAACACGGGGCATTGAAAACGACGAACTTGGCCTGCAGTCGGCACGGTTGATCATGAGGCGGGCGCTGGAGCTGGCAAAAAAGATGGCGCCGTAAAAAACGGCTGCGGTGTTGCGCGGTTCAGTTTTGTTTTTTAAGACACGAGCCGGAGGCAAAGCGATATGATGGACAATGATCTCATCAACGTATACAGACAGTTTCTTAAAGATGATGTTCGCAAGGTTGTTGATTTTTCTCAAGTTGATCAAAACAGAGGCCTTCCTCCTCCGCCGATTGAAAAACCGCCTTTAAAAGACGCCAAACGCATTGAACTCCTTAAAGAAGAGCAATTCACGAACATTGGAGCACTGGAACTTAAAACCGCTATCCATAATCGTGAAAGCCGAAGAGACTACGCCCGGGAACCGTTGTTGATGGATGAATTGTCTTTTCTGTTGTGGTCCACGCAGGGAGTCAGACAAAAGCTCGATGCCGGGCACGCTCTCAGAACGGTTCCCTCCGCCGGCTGCCGCCATGCCCTGGAAACGTATTTATGCATTCTGAATATTCAGGGGATCGAAGAGGGCATCTACCGCTACCTGCCGCTTGAACATCAACTGGTTTATGAACACACGGAAGTCCATCTCGGCAAAAGAATAACCCGGGCCGTTTTCGATCAGAGCTATCCCGGAGCGGCCGCCGTCACTTTTATCTGGACGGCTATCCCTTATCGAATGGAATGGCGCTATGGCATCGCCGCGCATAAGGTTATTGCCATTGATGCGGGACACGTCTGCCAGAACCTGTACCTGGCCTGCGAAGCGATCGGGGCGGGCGCCTGCGCGATCGCGGCCTATGATCAGCAGGCCATGGACCAGCTTCTCCGTGTGGACGGACGCGATGAATTTACCATCTACATGGCTTCCGTCGGCAAAAAGCTGAATTAAAATACTTTTTGAAGAAAATTTTCGGGACGAATTCCGGTGTGGGTATGTTAATCATAGCTTTCACATACCCTGAAGTGCAACGATGCGCATGAGCGTTTTAAGGTATCATCATGTTTTCTCGAAATGATGATAATCCTTCGGCTGTCCAAAATTGCCCCCCCAGTGCCATCCGCGCCGGAGAAATTCGCGGACGACGGGATGCTCAGCGGTGAAAGAGCCGTTGTTTTGCGGCCTGTATACAGCGCCTTCCGGGGCGACGATGCCGTTGGGATAGATAACCGGATTCTGGACGGGATTAATGTCCAAGGCGCGTCCGAATGAATGAAGGGACAGCTTATTGGTGTCGGCGATGACACGGAAGTTGAAGGATGAAGTGTTGTTGTCGGCCATGGAATCGCCATCCTCCCATCGATAGGCGACAACGGGAATGACTTTGCCGACCGGAAACTTTAATTGATCGATCAGTTCAAATATCTCATAGATGTCATCTTCAAGCCTTGCGTCGGCAATAATCTGACCCCGATGACGCCTTCCGTCGAATGAATAGTACGTTACATCCATCATGGACAGGGAATCGATAATTTCAACAGGCGCCGTGCTGCCTTCAATGGCTTCGGCAAAACTCATGGCGCTGTCGATGATGATTTCTTCCTTGGACATTTGGGTAAGCTCCATATAATTTTATCGAGTGTTTCTTCTTCAAGCGATACTTCCCCGTAGATGCTCCGCAGCGTCGCGCAATCGAGCCTATCAAAATCTTTAAGCAGAGGGACGACGATAACTCCGGCCATGTCAATCGCGCCGGGTGACACAAAAATTCTGTCGTCGCCTTCGGCAAAGTAGGCGTCCGGGCGATGCTTGCGGCGCAAAAATATGGTGAGCTGCCAGCCTTTCCCGTCATAGGCGCAAAGCACATTCACGGGCGGCTCTTGGGGGGTCGTCAAAACTTTCCGAGCGGTTTTTAATAAATCCATAAACTGTTTTTGGAGGCTGCCGGAACTGCGCGATTCCATGACCACAATCGAGCGGTCAAATTCCCTGCCCGCGGCGATTCGAACGGAGGAAACTTCTTTGATCAGCGGCAGCCCGCTCAGTTCCTTCAGAAAGGGGAGCGCCCCGGACGGAATCATCTGAAAATGCAGATGATCGGGAGCGGATGCGCCGCAGGCCGGTCCGTTATAAAAAACCATGTAGTCCGGGGATGCATCGCGGGAAATCCGCAAAAGTGTGTCCATAGAAGATGTGATGGCCTGCGGTGTATGAATCAGGTCGACGACCGTAAAATGACGATCAAATATCGGAGCCGGATTGCAGAGAATCAGATGATCTTTTCGATACAGAAAACCATGCTGTTCACGGGGACGGTTCTGCGCGCATAAAAAGCAGGGCCGCTTACGAATGGATTCCGGATCAACAGCGGCGCTTCCGCTTATCTGACGGGCGGGATTGTGCTGCAGCGTGATTTTGTAATCGCCGCATGACAGGTCTCGCGTTTGCGCCGCAGCCAGGTCGCGCAAGGCGGCGGCCAGCGCGGGCCAGCTTTCCTTCTGCGATTCGAAGAAGGTTTGACACAGCGCGGATAGAGAAGTTTTGCTCTTGCCGGGGAATTCGGCAAAAACCTTCTTTGCAGGCGAAGATGCGATTACCGGATTCTTTGAGGGAGATTCCCTATCCCCGCCATGTTGATTCATCAACTGTCTGGCCTTGATTTCCAGCGTCCGCAGTTTGTCTTTGTAATAGTCATTGCGATTTTGCTTTTCGACGGAAAGATTTGCGTCGGTGTTGTCTGCCCAGCGTCGGCACAGATAAAGACTTTCATAAATCCGTCCGATTTTGTATTCACGCGTCAAACGCAGGGCGACGGCGTAATCCTCTCCGTAGCTCACGTTGGGAAATCCGGTCTGACGGAGAATGGCTGTGTCAAAAGCGCGCGGCGCGCCCATGCCGTTAACGCGTAAAAGATTATTGTGGCCGTTGGCCTGCGTCCACTCCCGGTGATCGATCAGCCCCGGCGCGATGGGCTTGAGCTTTTCATTAACCAGTGTGTAGGACCCCACGACCATCGCGTAAGAACCCGTGTGCAGGCTGCTGATGATTTTTTGCACAGTCTGCGGCGAGCTGTAAAGGTCGTCGGAATCGAGTTGCACCGCATAACGCCCGCAGAAGGGCGACGTGATGGCCTCATTCCAGCAGCCGCCGATGCCCAAGTCACGCGAGGATGGAATCAGGTGATGCACATGGGGATACGTCGAGGCAAATTTTTTCAAGATGCCCGTGGTGCCGTCTGTCGAATGGTTGTCGACGACAATGATGTTGAAGGCGAAATTCGTTCTTTGCGCAAGCGCGCTTTTCAGCGCGTCGGCGATGGTGTTTTTCCGGTTGCGCACGGGAATGATGACGCTGGCTTTCCACTGGGCGGCAGCCGGTTCCTGTGCGGCCTTTTTTGATCGCGCGGGCAGGTGAGCGCCGATGCGCTTTAGATGAGCGGTGGTGATTTTTTCCATCTTTTGCTGACGAATAAAATTCTCCCTGGCGACATAGGCAAAGTGCGCTTCGGTCTTTCCGGCGGGCGATTTGACCGGTTTGAGTTTTCTGATGGATGCCGTGTATAAAAACTCGGGCACGTGAACCAGTGCATGATGAATGGAAATCTTGAGGCGCAGATCATACAGGGCGACTGAGGCGTCTTTGGGCGGCGCTCCGTATTTTTTGAGCGCGTCATGGATGACCGCCGCGGAGAGGAGGTAAAAATGGCCGAAGTTAAAGTTGTCGCGGAGGGAGCCTTCCTGATAATCATTGAGCGGATAAGGGCTGACGCTTTGGCCGCTGTCCAGCAAAAAATCCGAATAAACCATGCCCGCCTGCGTTTCACGCGCGATGGCCGTGAGCCGGCGCATGGAAAGCCGGTCGCACGCAACAGCCATGGCCGAATCCATAACCCATAAATAGCCGGATGATATTTTTTTAAAGAAAGCCGAAGGGCTGCTGATTTCCTTGAAT
>CAZDYR010000265.1:0-4254 GCA_964509625.1 uncultured Smithella sp.
CCGAGCCCATGAAAACGCAGTCAACCACTCCGCCTTTTTCCATAATTTTTGATCTCTGGACAAGACCTGTCAGCGTCGCGCCGGCCATTTCTTCGCCCAGGACCGTACGCAGGGTTTTCCCCAGCGTTCCAAAGGCCGTTCTCATACCATCTACAAATACTACTTCTCTGCTCATAAATTCCTCCTAAATATTTTAGTTTTTTTACGATAGAATCGTTTTTTTTGAAATTTCTCGAGGCCTTACCAACCAATCGATGTCTCTCAAAATCATTCTGAGGCGTTATCATACCTAAAAGGTCACGTCAAGAATCTTATAACGGCCGTTGTAAAAAATAATACATAACGACTCAGCCGCATTTCCTGTTAATGTCCATACAGGTATTCGTTTTGCGCTCCACCTATAAAGTAAACCACCTCGCAGAAAGCTACGGAAAATAAACGCTCGCATGACAAGCTGCGGAATCATATTCTTAAAGAAAAAATTATGCATAACAATATCAATTAATTATAGCACTTTACGGCATCGGTTTACAGATTCTGTCATCTTTTGGTGACAATAACTTCGCAAAAGTCAGCCCCATGGTTCAAATTCTTAGTATGCTCCACATGCACGTTGATTTCATTGTCATACAGCCCGTTGATTATCCCCTCATAGGTTTGAATGGTAACAATACCACAATCGGCCACCCCGGCCCTGGTGATCGCCTTCTGCGTTTCACAGTCTGTGATGCGGACAATGATTTTCTCATCTTCCACGGACACCTTGCGCCCTTCCATCTTCAAAATCGTGCAGAAAACCTCCAGAGCGTCCAGAAAACTTTCCGGCCAGACCGGTTCCGGGATGTAATTTTTCCGGATGTTTTTGCCGAATACATAGGAAAACTGTTTCCAGGCTTCCACATCCATTTCCCAGGCGGTCTGTATGCCGAACTTTTTCGCCAGCGCCAGAAACCAGGCTCCATCCATCCGGATAAAGGCGTGCTGGGCGACTTCGATGATTTGTTTATCCGTGAAATGCATGATCACCTGTTCGTTTTTTCCAGCAGCATGCGTAGGGCTTTCTCCAATGCCCGGTTAAATTCTTCGGGTTTAGCCATCATCAAAAAATGATCCGCTTCCTTAAGAACAATGGCATCATACGAAAACATATGACGCCGGTTGGCTTCATAGTTAATGGGCCACAAATCGCCATTGACGGTGACCACCGGAACGCCGAGCTTTTCAAATACCGTCGCCGCCTCCCCCGTGACATATTGCCGCATCATCTCGTCCATGGCGCTCAAACCGACGGCCGGCGGGGCCGCCGATATGTCGGAGAGAATCCATTCCCGAAGATTCGCATCGGTATGGGGTGAAATCATCCCGCTTACAAACTGCCTTGCTCCTTTACGAAAATTATTTTTGAGGGGGGCCGTCATTTTTTTAAGCTCTTCACGGGTCATCGGGTACTCGATGTTTTCCAGCGTATCGACACCGATGAGTCCGATAATTTTCTCCGGCATCAGCCTTGCGGCTTCCGCAATCACCGAACCTCCCATGGAATGACCGACCAGAATCACCCTTTTGCCGCCCGCCGCTTCCGTCACGGCCAGAACATCCTCACCGAAAGACTTCATTGTGTAACGCTTGCGCTCCAGCCCCGAGTGGCCATGGCCGGCAAGATCGAGAACGACAACGCGGTGCTTTTGAGAAAAATAAGTCACCTGAGCGCGCCAGTAGCGGGAGTCACAGCTCCAGCCGTGCACAAAAACCAGCGTCGGCTCTCCCGTGCCATAGACCTCATAGGAAATCGGCGTGCCGTCTTTGGACAGGACCATATGCGGCCACGATGCTTGCGCCTGTAATGTCCCGCAGGACAAAGCCGAAAACAACAAACAAGCGGTCAGGACCAGCAAGTAATTTGCAGTCTGCCTGCACCGGGATTTGTCTTTCACCCCTTCGATGTCTGTCTGATCCTGCATCTTTATATTACTCTCCTTCACGGGATATCATCAGCAGGAAAAACGGGATCACTGCTTGAAAAACTCTTCGATTACTTTATTGACCTTATCGGCCTGCTCATGCTGTATCCAATGGCTGACACCGGGCATTTTAATCAGTCTGCCCTGTTTACAGTATGGCATGCTCTCATCGGCCAGTTGAGGCAGCATTGCCACATCATCTTCACCCCACATTAAAATCATCGGCATCGTCACGTCAAAACTCTTCGGCGGCTCCTGCTTCGTCTGAACCATTGCGCGATACCAGTTGACCATTGCCGTAAAGGCGCCAGGCTGCTTGAAAGCTTTTCTGTAATCTTCAAGTTCGGCAGGTGTGAAGGCGCCGGGGTTGGCGGATGTTCTGATCAGGTCGAGCGCCCATTCATAGTTGGTGGCGGCGGCCAGTTTATCCACCGCGCCGGGAATCTGGAAGAAAAAAATGTACCAGCTTTTCTTCATCTGCTCTACGTCAGTAAAAACATGTCTGGCCATCACTTTGGGATGCGGCACGTTGAGAATGACCAGCTTCTTGATGCGCTCGGGATATTTAAGCGCCACCCACCAGGACACCGACGCGCCCCAGTCGTGGCCGACAAGATTTATCTGTTTTCGTCCGTAAGCGTCGATAAGCCCTATAATGTCCTTGGCCAGTTCATCAATCTTATAGGCGGCAACGCCTTCCGGCTTGTCACTTAAATTATAGCCGCGCTGATCGGGCGCGACAACCAGATAGCCATTATCGGCAAAGTATTGAAGCTGTTTGCGCCAGGCGTACCAGAATTCCGGAAAACCATGCAGGAAAAGAATCATCGGTCCGTCCGCCGGGCCCGCTTCCATGACGTGCAGCTTGACTCCGTTTGTTTCGATGTAACGTTCTCGCAAATCCATTTGGACCTCCATGTAAAAAGGTTAATAGACTGAAGGCTGTTAGGTCATTTTGTGGCCTTCGGCTTCTCGTTTATCTGGCTGTCGGCACTTTTGCCGTATCAGGTCACCCCTTAGTATGACATCATATAAACACTCTTAAGCTTTACCTTCGGCCTTTAGCCTTCGGTCTCGAGCCCTCGAAGGGGGCCAGTTTATTATTTTAAAAACTCATTCATCAGCGCGGCCACTTCCCGCGGTTTTTCTTCCTGAACAAAGTGTCCCGCTTCAAGAGATTCGATTTTGATCGATTCGAAACACTCTTCAACATGATTTAGATTCTCCGGTATAATTACGGGGTCCTTGCTGCCGTGGATGTAGAGCGTAGGCATGAGAAACTTCATCCCGCCCAAGCCGGCCCAGCGTTTCTGGTCAACGCGCATCGCGCGATAATAAGATGCGGCGGTCGCCGGCGTGTTTTTAATGCTGTAGCAGCGGACATATTCGTCTACGGCTTCGAGAGGGATGGGGATGTCTTTTCCCGATTTTCCAAAAAAATGGCGAACCCAGAGGTCTTCGTTGCCTTTAATCATGGCTTCCGGAAGATTCGGCTGCTGCTGGAAGTACTGATACCAGAAAGGAACGGCGCCGCGGTCGTAAATGAGCTTCATTGCTTCACCGGAGCCTTTTGTGTTGACGATGACGGGAATATTCATCAGGACAAATTTCCTGACCCGCCCAGGGATCAGCAGCGCCACTTCCTGGGCAACAATGCCGCCCCAGTCATGGCCGACCAGGAAAAAGGAATCAATCTGCAAAGCATCGAGCACTTCGACCATGTCTTTCGCGAGTTCCGCCTTCTGATATGCCGCAACATTATTCAACGTGCGTTCGCTGTCGCCGAGCCCCCGCAAATCGGGAGCAATGACACGCAGCGCCGGATTCAAAAAGGCCGCAACGCCCTCCCAGCAATAAGAACTCTCCGGCCAGCCATGCAGCATGACGACGGGAAATCCGTCCTTATTCCCACGGTCCCGGACATTGAACGTCCCACGCGGAACGGTGATCTTATATGTGTTCATCGCAAAAACCTCGCATCTCACATCTCGTTGTTCATCACCCTCACCCTCTCCCCTCAAGGGCGAGGGCATTAGGACTTCCGTTGTTGGTCCTTATATCCTTGAGCCTTGCGCCTTTATCCTTGAACCTATCTTTATATCTCCCAGGCCGCATTAGCCCCGTCCGTCGTCGCTTCAATAATCCGGCGCGGCGCAACCGCGTCGCCCACCACAAAGTGGCGGATGCCTTTTTTCTCAAGCCAGTCTTTGAGTTCGGACCGGGGCGTGACACCAATGGCCACAACAACCTGATTGACCGGCGCGAGTTTCTTTTCGCCGTCTTTCGCCTCGAC
>CAZDYR010000266.1:0-4252 GCA_964509625.1 uncultured Smithella sp.
AAAAAGGAAAGGAATGATGTAGGTCATGATGCCGAGCTTGCAGGCGACCAGGCCGGTCATCATGGGGTTTTCTCCGGCGATCTGGGCCCCCGCATACGAGGCGAAGGCCACGGGTGGCGTAATCGAATACAGCGCGGCATAGTAAAAGCAGAAAATATGGGCCGCCGCCGGAAGAATCCCCAGCTTCATCAGAGCCGGGCCGAAGATCGCGATGCCGGTGATATAGGCAGGAATGGAAGGCATCCCCATACTTAAGATCAAAATGGCCACGGCAGACAGGCAAAGCGCGATGAAGAGATTATCCCGTCCCACGGCAATCACGAAGTTGGCGAATTTCAGATTGAGCCCCGTTTCGACGAGCAGGCCGGTGATGATGCCGGCCGCCATGCAGGCAATCGAAATGAACACGGAAGTCTTTCCCGTTTTTGCCAGGATCGTATAAAGCATTTTGAGATTAACCCGGCCCGTCTTGCGGATCAGGCCTAGGATCAGCGCCAGCGCGCATGCGTAAAGAGCGGCCAGGCCTACCGGGTAAAACATGACCAGAAAATACGTCAGGACGGCAATGGTGACGATGAAGATATAAAATCCGTCCATCAGAATCCGGCTGTAGGTCTTGACTACGGCCTCCTGCGCTTTAATTCCCCACCTCCGTGTGGTGAAATCAACCGTGCAGTAAAAACAGAAGTAGAACATCAACGCGGGCAGCAGCGTGTACTGGCAAACCTTGATATAGGGCACTCCCATATACTGCGCGACGATGAAGGCCGCAACACCGAGCATGGGCGGCATAAGCTGCGCCGCCGTGCCCACGACAGCCGCAATCGCTCCGGCAACCCGGGGCGGATAGCCCACCCGCTTCATTTCGGGAATCGTCGGGTAGCCGATGAGATAGGTGCTCGACATGGGCAGACCGCTGGCCATCCCGACAAACGTGCCGGCGATGATCGCCGTCTTGGCCGGCGCGCCGGGCGTGGTTCCCAGGAGCCGGTTGGAAAAATCAAGAAACGTCTGGAGAATGC
Source organism: uncultured Smithella sp. (assembly GCA_964509625.1). Classification (GTDB taxonomy): domain Bacteria; phylum Desulfobacterota; class Syntrophia; order Syntrophales; family Smithellaceae; genus UBA8904. The sequence continues at coordinate 1,023 of CAZDYR010000266.1, forward strand.
CCAGCTCCTCCAGAATAACGCCGTAAAGAATAAACGGGAAAGCCAGCGTGATGACCACCCAAAGCGGGCTTCCGAAAATGCCCTTTGAGGTCAGATACATGGTGTCCACCGTCCAGTCAAAGTCAAAGCCGCTGTGGCCCATGAATGACGGCAGATGATTGCCGAATAAAACGTAAAGCAGCAGTACAAATGCGATTACGGCCATGGCGGTTCCCATCGCCCGCCTTGTCGCCTCGAGGACGGCCAGGATGCCGATAATGCCCATGGCCATCTCGAATTTGGAAATTTCGCTGACATATTCGACGCGGGTCAGAATGTGCTCGGAATTGACGATCAGGTATCCCATGGAAACAATGGCAAGAACGGTCCATATCCAATCCACCACGTTTATCTTCTTCCAGAAGGAACTTGAACCTCCCGCATACATCATAAATGTCATGGGAAGGGCGAAAAATGTAAAAACGGCAAGCGACAGCGCATACCCCAGCCTTGGCCCGAGAACAACAATCGATAGAACAAAAACGGATAAGAGCGCGCCGATCGCGGACATGATATGACCCGGGATTCCCGTAAGATTCCTGTTCACTACATACCTCCTTGAGATGGTTGTGCGGGAAAAGTCCGCGCGCCCGAAAACCGCGGGCGCGCGGATCCAATTCGTTTTCAGCGTTTATTTAATGGCGCCTTTTTCCTTGTAGTACTTCAGCGCCGCCGGATGCATCGGAGGCTGTTTGCCTTTTCCGTAGAGTCGGGAAAGCTCATTTGCTGTCATCCCCTTGAATTCGATGTTGCCCACCTGCGCCATCGTTTCCATGTTTTTAATAAGCCCGTCGAGGATCACGGTGACTGTTTCGTCCGGAACGTCGGCGCTCACCATCCAGACGGTGATGTCGGCCAGTACCTGTGTGTCTTCCGTAATGCTCTCATGCAGGCCTTTTTTGATTGTCGTAAGGATAAGCGGAATTTCTTTCAAAACCTCTTGTGTGGCTTTCGGATCAAGGGCCAGAATCCGGAATTTCTTCTGCGATTCCAGCTCGGCCAGAGCCGCCGCCTGGGCGTTGGTTGCCATCGTGTAAGAAATGACGTCCGCCTGATTCCGCGACAGAAGGTCGCAGGCTTCCTGGTACTTGCCGACGATATCTACCTTACCGCCGGCTTTTTTGATGCCGTCATACGTGATGCCGACAGCTTCCAGAATCTGCTCGGGCACATAGCGGGCCGTAAATCCGGACGGATACGTGACATAGCGGATCGGCTTGTCTTTGAGATCGGATATTTTTTTGTAGGGCGATTTGGCATCCACCAGAAGAACATAAGCGGCCGTGGTTGTGTAGCAGAGCACTCTGGCTTTCTGGACGGATTCTTTAAAATATTCATCCTTCCCGATCTGAGCCACTACCTTTCCAGACGCCATGGCCGGAAGATACGACGCAAAGGTAAGCCCCATGGCCGCTTTGCCTTTTTCAATCTGAATGACGTTGCTGATGGCGGAACCGGTCATGGAGTCCACATTCATTCCGAGTTTGCCGGAGGCGATGCCCGAAAAAGCCGCGGCCTGTGAATACCATGTGGTCCCGGTGGGGCCGGACAGGAACTTGACGTTTTTAAGAACTTCGCTTTGGCCCGGAGCGGCGGCCCCCAGCAAAATCAAGCAACCCAATAAAACCGAGCATAAAACCGAATAAACCTTTCCTTTCATCTTTTCTTCCTCCTTTGAAAAAGATTGTAATATGAAAACTTCTGCTGATCCGCATGCGGGATTATCCAGCCCGCATGCGGAAATCCTCATGATGGAATATTTCTCAGTTCACGGCGCAGAATTTTGCCCACCGCGCTTTTCGGCAATGCCTCCAGAAACTGAATGGCTTTGGGTCTCTTGTATGCGGGCAACTGCGTTTTGCAGAATTCCAGAAGCGCCTCTTCGGTAACCAAGCCCGGTTCCTTCAGGGCGACAAACGCTTTGACTGCTTCCCCGTATACCTGATCGGGAATGCCGATAACGCCCGCCTCCAGCACGGCGGGATGCTTGTAAAGTATGTTTTCAATTTCTTTCGGATAGATGTTTTCTCCACCTCGGATGATCAGGTCTTTTTTGCGATCGGTGATATAAATGTAGTCATCCTCGTCCATATGGCCGACATCCCCGGTGTGAAGCCAGCCGCCGCGAATAGCCGTCGCCGTTTCTTCCGGTTTGTTCCAGTAGCCCTTCATGACGCCGGGGCCTTTGATAACGATCTCGCCCGTCTGCCCGGGGGGAAGTGCCTGATCCTTGTCGTCGAATATTTTAATGGTGTTGCATTTCTGGTAGCACATTCCGATAGAACCGTATTTTGGCGGCCGGCGGCCGGCGACATTGCCGCAATTAACCGTCGTCGCTTCGCTCAGGCCATAGCCCTCCCAGATATCGATGCCGAATTTCTCCCGCCACTGACGGGCCACTTCCAGCGGCATCGGCGCCGCGCCGCAGATACAGGTTTTCAGAGAGCTTAAATCATATTTCGAAATGGCGGGATGATTGAGGATCTGGATGTACATCGTCGGCACACCGCGAAAATCGGTGACTCTGTATGTATCGATGCATTTCATGGCTTCTTCGGGGTCCCAGCGGTTGATGACCACCAGCTTGCCGCCTGTCAGAAATTCCAGGTTCAGGGCAAACACACCGTAGCCGTGGAAAAGAGGGAGTGTGATCAGAGAAACCCGGTCGCGGCTGACGCCGAAAATTTCACCTTCCCGCGTTTCTTTCTTTCCCTGCCCTCCGTCCTGCTCGCGCACCGGGCCGCGGACGGAAAGCCCCCAGGCGTCCAGCAGGACGACGTCGTAATACCCCGTCACGTGCGTGTACCAGTTGTAATGCGAAAGCATCACGCCTTTGGGATTGCCCGTTGTACCCGCGGTATAGATCATGACAGCCGTGTCGTCATTGTCCGTTTCCACAAGGTCGAGCCGGTCCGGCTCCGGCATCAGAATATCCTCGTAGGAAAGCGCATTATCCGGCGCCGTTTTGCCGGTCAGAATGATATGCCGAAGTTCCGGGGCGCCTTTTTTCGCCTCCTGAATGCCGGCGAGGTAATCATGGTGGCTGACGAGAGCCGAAAGCCCTGCATCTTTGTAAATATAAGCCAGATCAGGCGCGCGCAGAGAGGGGTTGATCGGGACCAGGATCGCGCCGATTTTAAAGGTTGCGAAAAACGTCTGAATGAGTTCGGTGCAGTTGAGCAGTTGAACAC
>CAZDYR010000267.1:0-4170 GCA_964509625.1 uncultured Smithella sp.
ACCCAACCTATACCCCGGATCGGACACTGGAGCTCGAAGTCTTTTGCAAAGACGGCTCGACACTATGGACGGAAACGACATTCAGCGCCATTCTGGACGAAAAGGGAAAGCCTGTCTCCATCCTGGGCGTCGGCAGAGATATTACCGAACGCAGAAAAGCGGAAGAGGCATCCCGGGCAAGCGAAGAGCGTTTTCGTCTGCTGACGGAAAACGCCAGAGACACCATCTGGACGATGGATCTGGACCTCCGGTATACTTACATGAGCCCCTATGTGAAGCAGATCCTCGATTATACACCTGAAGAATATATCCTTCTGCCGCTTGACAAGGTGTTGACGGCCTCTTCCCTGGAAACATGCATGCGCTGCCTTGCAGACGAATTGGATATTGAAAAGAAAACGGATAAAGATCTCCTGAGGTCCAGGTCTATGGAATTAGAGCACATTGCCAGGGATGGAAGGATCGTCCCGGTGGAAATGAAATTGACGTTTATTCGGAACCAAGACGGTGTGGCAACTGGAATCCTCGGATATACCCGCGACATCACCGACCGCAAGCGGGCGGAGGAAAATTTGCGGAAAAGCGAGGATAAATACCGCGCGCTGATTGAAACCACCGGCACGGGTTTTGTGATTATTAACACGGAGGGCCGTGTGCAGGATGCCAATCCCGAGTATGTGCGGCTTACCGGTCATAGAAATATAAGTGAAATTCTGGGCCGGAGCGTAAATGAATGGACTGCCGAATATGAAAAAGAAAAGAACAGGGCGGCCGTCAAATCCTGTTTTGAGAAGGGTTTCATACGAAATTTCGAAATTGATTATGTCGATGCAACAGGACGTATCACACCGATTGAGATCAATGCGACCTGCCTGGACATAGAGGGAAAAACCTACATCATGACGCTCTGCCGCGATATCACTGATCGGAAAAGGGTGGCGGATGAAAAGCAGGCTTTGGAGGAACGTCTGCAACGCGCTGAAAAGATGGAAGCCCTGGGAACTCTCGCGGGCGGCGTTGCGCACGACCTCAACAATGTCCTTGGCGTGATCGTGGGTTATACGGAACTGCTTTCCGCCACGGTGGACGCGTCGAGTCCCATCCGGTCCCAGCTTGCCAAAATCATGTATGGAAGCGAGAAGGCCTCCGCCATTGTTCAGGATCTGCTGACGCTGGCGCGAAGGGGCGTTCCCGGCAGAAAAGTGCTCAACCTCAATAAGATTATCCTGGAGTATCAACACTCGCCGGAGTTCGAGAAACTTGCTTCCTTCCATTTGCATATGCGGATGATAACCAACCTGGAAGCGGACCTCTTGAATATTTCAGGCTCTGCCGTCCATTTGGGAAAGGCGCTTTCCAATCTGGTTTCGAACGCAGCCGAGGCGATGCCCAAAGGCGGCGCGCTGACCATCCAAACCTACAATCAATATCTGGACCAACCCATTCACGGATACGATACGGTTCGCGAAGGAGATTATGTTGTTCTGGCGGTGACCGATACGGGTGAAGGCATTCCGGCCGCAGACCTGCAGCGTATTTTCGAGCCGTTTTACACGAAGAAGATTATGGGAAGAAGCGGAACGGGGCTGGGCCTGTCCGTGGTATGGGGTACGGTAAAAGATCATCAGGGCTATATCAATGTCCAGAGCGAAGAAGGACGGGGAAGCACTTTTACCCTGTACTTTCCCGTTACAAGAGAGGCGCTGTCCGCGGAGGCGGCCACAGTGCCGATTACAGAATACGCGGGAAAAGGCGAAACCATCCTGGTGGTGGATGATATTCAAGAGCAGCGTGAGCTGGCAACGGAGATGCTGCGAAGATTGAATTATCAGGTGTCCAGTGTTGCCGGGGGCAGGGAGGCGCTGGCTTACATGAGAGACCATGCGGCTGATCTGATGATTCTCGATATGATCATGGACCCGGGCATGGACGGACTTGATACTTACAAAAGTATTTTGAAAATACGACCGGGGCAAAAAGCGATTATCGTCAGCGGTTTTTCGGAAACGGAACGTGTGAATGAAGCCCACGCGCTTGGCGCGGGGGCCTATCTGAGAAAACCCTATGTGATGGAAAAACTAGGTTTGGCCGTGCGCCGGGAGTTGGACCGTTAACGTAAACCCAGTTTGAATATAATCGCTATTCAATGAACTTCGTAAATTAATAAATGAATGAACGGCGGCAATTCCCCCGACGCTTTCGTTCATTGCGTGTCGCACAGTCATTCCTTTGGACGGATGGGTTCCGGAAAACCGGTCAGGCCCTGTACAGCAAAGTGCCGATCCTCCTGAAGTCCATCCATATGAAACCAGGGCTTTCATGCAATTGCACGCACCGTCCGTCAGGCTGACTGGTATGTCAGCCGGTCTTTCCGATGAATTGTTCGAATCTCTTTGAAATAGCGGCTGCAGAGGAGCAATAGTGTCAGGCTCAGAGCCTCACTGAGCAGCAGACTTGTATCAGGGATCCGGTTTTAGGGTCGTAAGGATCGTTGATAATTTTTTGTTAAAGACGGGTTGTAACTTTTGAAAAAAAGCCCGGCGGAGTAACCGCCGGGCTTCAGATTCTGATGGGTTGTAAATCTATTCTATTCCTTTCCGGTCAGGGTTCCGCCGGCGCATTAGGATCAGCCAGCCATTCCATGGTGGAGCCGTCATAAATCTTGACATCCTTGTATCCAAGCAGTTCTGTCATGACAAAAGCCCAGGAGGTGCAGGTTTTCCCCGTGTCGCAATACAGGATGTACTCTTTGTCCAGATCGCTTCCCGCTGCCTTTGCCGCCAGTGCGGTGAGCGTCGCCTTGTCTTTGTAGAGACCTTCCGGCGTATAGAGTTGGCCGACCGGAAGATTGACAGCTCCCTTGATACGGCCCGTTTTTGGCACAAAGGCGAGCTTTTCCTTCCCCTCGTAGAAGCCGGGGGCGCGGTTATCAACAATGATTGCCTTGCCCAATTTTGCGGTTACAGTCGCCTTGTCGACGAATAGATTTTTGTTCCACTGCGCTTTGAATGGTTTTGCTTTGGGGGCTGTCACGTCCTGTGACAAAGTTCTTTTTTCTTTTTCCCACTGGCTGTGTCCGCCGTTCAGGATAGCTACATTGTTGACCCCTGCAAATTTCAGAGTCCAGGCGACGCGGGTCATGCCGAATTGATCCGGAACCTTTTCCACCTTGTCAACAAGAACCACCAGGGAATTTGCGCCGATCCCGGCGTTGCCGATGGCGTCCGTCAGGTCATCCGCTTCCGGAAGTTCATTGAGCAGTTCTCCCTTTTTAATAGCCCATGATCCGTAAAATACATTGATGGCGCCCGGAATGTGGCCCGCCTTGTATTCTTCAACTTTCCGTAAATCCACAATCACCAGATCCTTGTTGTTCAGGTTTTTTTCCAGCCAATCCGTGGAAACAATCGGATCAATGCCTCTTGCTGCGGCCTGTCCGGGTGTTGTGACCGCGAAAGGCAGTAAGAACATCACGGCCAACGCAACCGCTTTTAACCAAACCATTTTTCTCATAAAATATTTCCTCCTTGCTTTTTGTTGTTTCCTTTTTTGTTTTTAACCATTACCGGTCATAATTTTAAACATGTCTTCAGCATTGATTCAGGTTACCTCTTATCCGTCTTGCATGTAGAGAATCCGAAAGGGATGTAGGCGGGACACCACCTGATCAATCCCGTTATGAGCGGAATAAGACCGATCACACCCCACCAGCTTTGGAAATAGACACCCGCCAGGATGATAACGACACCCAAGATGATTCGGATTATTCTATCGGTTCCACCCACATTACATTTCATAATACGAGCTCCTTTCTTTCCAGGGTTAAACGATCTGATCGCCATACGCTTCCTTTTTTTTCTTCTTGTCCTTGACCGGACAAGCCTGCCGCACTCAAGTAGATATGCCCAGCCTCGGCAACAACCAGGCTTGCACAAAAAACCATACGGCAAGGATCAAAGCTAAAATCAACAAATCACTCATTGCTTACCTTCCTCTTTTGCTGTTTCGATAACCTCGTTGATTGTTTCTTTTACAGGAGAAATGGGTTCCGGAAGAACAGGGGGCTGTTCGGGGGGGGGCGACTTCTTTTTCCATTTCGTTCATCCACAGGGGGTGACGGTGACGAGCGTAATTCAGCCGTACTTTTCCGGTAAAGATACCCCGCACCAT
>CAZDYR010000268.1:0-2818 GCA_964509625.1 uncultured Smithella sp.
GGCACCCAGGATGTTGAAATTTTTCTCTTGATTCCTTTGGCCTTCCAGGTATCTTCCCGGTACTCCATAAAAGCCGTTTTGCCGGGACGGTTCTTTTGAAGAGAAGCCACATTCGGGTAGAAAAAATACCGGCCGACATCGATGATCAGAAAAGCGCACAGGGTAAGCACGCTCCAAAATATTATTTTCTTTATGTAACCCATCAATCTTGTATTCCCCGTTTTCAGTTGCTGTTTCCTATACTTCATTGAAAAATATTGCAAAATAAATTTGACAGGCCCTCTTCTTTTTAGTATGGAGCATTATGCGAAGTTTGTGGAACGTTGTTTGAGATTGGCCTTCGTTTTCTGTGTGCAGTAAATTACCCTTGATAAATCTACACTTGGCGGCTTTAAGCTGCAATCTGTGCACCGTTAACAAAATGGGACCCCCCCGCAAAAAGGAGGTACTTCATGTTGAAACGGCGGATTTTAGCATTTTCGGGTTTTTTTGTTCTTTTTTTATTATTCTGTTGCAGCACCATTACTTATGCCGGCCATTACACCGTTCAAAAAGGTGACAGCCTTTACACCATCTCCAAACAGGTGGGCGTCAGCGTTAATGAGATCAAAAACGCTAATCACCTCACCGGCAACAAACTGAAACCAGGTCAGGTTTTATCCATCAAAGAAGGCGATGCGCCCCCTCCTCAGACCAAAGTAAAGTCAAAACATCAGCCAGCCTCTTCCTACACGGTTCAAAAAGGTGACACCCTTTCCGCCATCGCGAAGAAAACGGGCGTTCCTCTGAAGCAGATCGCCGCGCTAAACAATGTGCAGTCGAAAAATCTGCGTGTCGGCCGTAAACTGATTCTGGCGAAGACGGGCCGCACCGTGGTTTCTTCGACCGCTGCGGATGAAGAGGAGGATCTGCTGGATGAGGAGGAGGAAGACGCGGAGCCGTCCGATCCTTCCGGAAATATCTGTGAAGAGAAGGTGCATGAAGCGCTTTTGGGCAAGTGGGGAAGCGCGGACGAAAGAAAATTATTTGTTAAAGTCGCGACCGGTTTTCTGGGCGCTCCTTACCGCCTGGGAGGCGCGACCGTCAAAGGGATTGATTGCTCCGCCTTCGTCCGGAAAATGTATGAATTTTTCGACATTACACTTCCGCGCAGCGCCCACGAACAATCCACCGTTGGCGTTCGGGTGGACCGCGACGACCTGGTTGAAGGCGATCTGGTTTTTTTCCGCACCAGGAAGCCGATCGGCCACGTTGGCATTTACATCGGCAACAACGAATTTGTCCATGCCTCCTATAAATCCAAAGCCGTCCGTATCGACAGTCTGGATCAGCCCTATTTTCAGAAACGATTTCAGCGAGCCGTCCGTGTAAAAGGGTTGGATGAGAAAAGCGGAACCTGATCCTGCTCCATGAAATACGCGTACAAAAAAAGGGGCCCCGAAGCCCCTTTTTTATTTTTGCCGTTTTTTTGCCGGTTGATTATACCTTCAGTTTATTATATGAAAGTTACCTTACCGGTTTGTTCGTTCACATGGGCTGAAAACGACTAACTTGACCAAGTTCATAAGGAGGTTTTTTTATGAGAAGAACAACATCTATTTTGTTGGGCCTTTTTTTAATGGCCACGCTATGCAGCGGTTGTCTGGTCGCGGAAAGCAAGTACCTGAAAAAAGTAAATGAAGCCGATGAGCTCAGCCGTCAGGCAGCCTCTCTTGACGCGGAAAACAAAAGCCTGAAGGATCAGGTCAAATCTTTAACCGGACTCAAAGAAGATCTCAGTCTGAAGGCGGCCAATCTGGAGGCTGAAAACAGCAGGCTGAAAGAAAACCTGGCGCAGGTCACAAAGAAAACACAGGAAGTGGAAAAAGCAAGCACGACATACCAGCAGCTCCTGAAGGAAATGAAAGGTGAAATCGCCCAGGGACAGATTACCATCAAGGAACTCAAAGGCAAACTGACCATGGATGTTGTCGATAAGATATTATTCGCCTCCGGGGAAGCGAAAGTCAAAAAGGAGGGCCTGGACGTTCTGGCCAGGGTTGTGGATATCCTGAAGAATGTCAAAGACAAGAACATCCGCATTGAAGGCCATACGGACAATGTCAAGATTGCCGGCCGGCTCGCCCAGGTCTATCCCACCAACTGGGAACTATCCGCCGCGCGCGCGATCAACGTTTCCAAATATCTGCAGGAGAAAGGCATTGATCCGTCGATTCTTTCCGCGACCGCTTTCGGAGAGTATCAGCCGGTTGCCGACAACGCCACGCCTGAAGGGCGGGCGAAAAATCGCCGGATAGCGATCATTCTGCTGCCGAAAGATTAGAGACGAAATTCAAAGGGGATGATTTTTCAGGAAAAGTAAATGGGGAAAAACCTTGTTGAAAAAATTCTCGCCGGGCATCTGGTTTCGGGAAAACTGGTGCCCGGCGAAGAAATCGGCATCCGTATTGATCAGACGCTGACCCAGGACGCCACCGGAACCATGGCCTATCTGCAGTTTGAAGCCATGAATGTTCCGAAAGTCAAAACGGAGCTGTCCGTCAGCTACATCGATCACAACACCATTCAGATCGGTTTTGAAAACGCGGACGATCACCTCTATCTGCAAAGCGTTGCGCGGAAATTCGGTGTGGTGCTTTCCCGCGCGGGCAACGGCATCTGCCACCAGGTGCATCTGGAACGATTCGGGAAACCCGGCAAGACCCTGATCGGGTCGGACAGCCACACGCCCACCTGCGGCGCGTTGGGCATGATCGCCGTCGGTGCGGGCGGCCTCGACGTGGCGCAGGCCATGGCCGGTGAACCCTTTTATCTGACC
>CAZDYR010000268.1:2828-4145 GCA_964509625.1 uncultured Smithella sp.
GGATTTTATCCCGCTCAAAGCGGATAACGACGCAACATACGCCAAAATCGTCAATATTGATTTATCGCAGTTGGAACCCCTGACCGCCAAACCGCACAGCCCCGACAATATCGGCACCGTGCGCGGTATGAACAGCATCCCCGTGAATCAGGTCTGTCTGGGGAGCTGTACCAATTCCTCTTACAAGGATCTGGTAACGGTTGCCAAGATCCTCCAGGGCCGCGTGGCGCATCCCGATGTCAGTTTTGTTCTGGCTCCCGGCTCAAGGCAGGTTCTGGACAACCTCGCGCGCGACGGTTATCTGGCTTCGCTGATCGCCTCCGGCGCGCGGCTGATGGAAAATGCCTGCGGCTTCTGCATCGGCAACAGCCAGAGCCCTCAATCCGGCGCGGTCTCCCTGAGAACCTCCAACCGGAATTTTCCGGGACGATCGGGTACCCTGGATGCCGATGTCTACCTGGTGAGTCCTGAGACAGCCGCGGCGGCGGTCATTACCGGCCGTTTTACCGATCCGCGTGATCTCCGGATGGACTATCCGCAGGTCACCATGCCCGCACAGCTGGTTATTGACGACAGCATGATCATTCGCCCCGCTGATGCTCAGGAAAATATCGAAATTTATCGCGGCCCGAATATCGGCGCTCCGCCGGTCAACACCGCGCTCCCCGATGTCATTTCCGGTCAGGCCACGATTAAAGTCGGTGATAAAATCACGACCGATCACATCATCCCCGCCGGCGCGCGGATGAAATACCGTTCGAACATTCCCAAATATTCGGAATTTGTTTTTGAGAATGTGGATGCCTCATTCTCCATGCGCGCCCTGGCGTTGAAAGACGCGGGCAAGCATAACATCATTGTGGCCGGCCTTTCTTACGGGCAGGGTTCGTCGCGCGAACACGCGGCCATCTGCCCCATGCATCTGGGCGTCCGCGCGGTCATCGCCAAATCATTCGAGCGCATCCACACCGCCAATCTGATCAACTTCGGCATCCTGCCGCTGACATTCGCCAATGAGCGCGACTATGACGCGATTGACCAGAAGGATGAACTGAAAATTGACGCGGTCAGAACAGCCATTATGGACGGCAAACCATTAACCGTGCAAAACATCACTAAAGGCACATCGTTTCAGGTGAACTGCACATTGTCCTCAAGACAAAAACAAATCATTCTGGCCGGCGGCGCGCTGAACGTCCGCAGCCATCAATAAAATGAACAGGGAGTAATATTTTCCATGACAAAAAAAATCAAAGTAAAGACAACGCTCGTCGAAATGGACGGCGATGAGATGACCCGCATCATGTGGCAGATGGT
>CAZDYR010000269.1:0-4144 GCA_964509625.1 uncultured Smithella sp.
ATCAACGGACGATGCGTCCGAAGAGGCCCAGGACCGCGCGGAGCCCGGCGAAGACGACTACAAGATGGCGCAGGCGATGTTTGACAGCGGACGTTTTGAGGAGGCCGCAATCCTTTTTGATAAGACGGCAAAAATACGGGGCTTCAAACATATCGCCGCGGCTTATATGTACATGGGGGTCAGCTATCTGGCGCGGATCAATCCGGCCAACGTCAAGGAAGCGAGAAAACTCCATCTGAAAGGTCTGGCCTGCTTTCAGAATGCCCTGCGCTTTGAAAGCGGCGTGACCCTGCCGGCGGGCTATGATAAATATAAGCCTGTATTTGAAGAGGCGAAGGCAAGGATGCGTTAGCCGTCACGGGAAAAAGGCCGGCCCGGCGATTTTGTTGGATACCGTCAACTTTCTTTCATGCGCCGGTGGTTTCCGCGGCTGGTATGAATGTTACAAACAAAGGAGAACAAGCATGCCGAAAAAAAAGATCTTGGGATACGCCGTCATCATATTGCTGCTTTTACCCCTGACTATTTATGCGCAGGCGCAGGAGATGAAGAGCCATAAAGTCATCCGGGGAGACACCCTTTGGGATATCTCAAAGGCCGAACTGAATGATCCTTTGCTGTGGCCCCGGATCTGGAAGGAAAATCCCGGCATAGCCGATCCTCACAAGATCTATCCCGACCAGATGATCAGGGTGCCGCTCTATCTCATTCAAAATCAGAAGGCCGATGAGACTGCCGTGAAGGAATCTGCTGCCGCCCCTGCACCGCCGGAACCCGCCGTTTCTGAAAAACAGCCTGATAAAACCATCGTGAAAGAAGTCACTCCGAAGCCCGCGCCGCCATCCGCCTGTCAGGAAGCTGCTTTTACCGCCGGACAACGTTATAAAGATATCAAGGGAATTATTCTGTATGATGGAACGGTCATAGAAGGAAAGATCATCTGCATGAATGCCGAAACCGTAAAGATTCACACAAAAGATGATAAGGTTCTGTCCTATTCCTTTATCAATGAAGTTGATAATTTCATCAAATAACCTCAGCGTTTCTGTTTTGTCCGCATGTCATTCATCTGTTGGGGAGCCACTTACCCGTTGAAAGATAGAACGCCGGATCTTATGCGACAATCATTTTAGAGGTTGAATATGTTATCCCGGATCACGAAAGTTATTATCACGCTGGCGGTATGTTTTGTGGCGGGCTGCGGTTCCGCGGCAATCCATCTGCATGTACGGCAGGCGACGCCCTTGCCTTCTGAAAAAAATATGACGCTTCTGGCCGGCGCCGGCAGAGCGGATATTACCCCGCGGCCGGGCATGCCGACGGCCGGTTACTCCGCCAACGCCCATTACGGGAAAGGCTTTCGAACCCGTCTTTACGCCCGTGTTATCTACCTCAAGTCCGTGGATCATAAGCCGGTGGCTCTTGTCCAGTGCGATCTCCTGGCCGGCTCCGAGCTGGTGCACAGGCGCGTGGCCGAGCTGGTGGCCGAAAAGACCGATCTGGATATGGGCGGCATTATGATCGCGGCCACGCACACCCATTCCGGTCCCGGCAATCTTGCGGGAAGTAATTTCTACATGATGCACACCTCGAATGCCGGGGGGCTGGATGTGAAATTCTATGACTTTGTGACCGCACAGATCGCCTCCGCGATCATCGACGCTTATAACAGCAGAAGGCCCGCCAGACTGGCCACGGGGAGTGCGGAGGTTTACGGGTTCACACGCAATCGCAGCATCGAGGCGTATCGGGCAAACGCAAACGCAGACCCTGAGAAAGCCGGTGACATCCGCAAGGCTGTTAATCCCGTGATGCACATGGTGCGTGTGGACTGCTTTGACCCAAGCCGCGGCACCTATGTTCCAGCCGCCGCCCTGACCAGCTTCTCAATTCACGGGACTTCCGTTCCTTCGAAAAACACCCTTTACAATGCCGATGTGTTTGCCTACATGGAGCGGGAGCTTGAATGGGAGATCGTAAGAAAGCGCAATACTGCCGGTTTCGTGCATGCCGTGGTCAACGGGACCCATGCCGACAACGCGCCGGACGTTCTTCCCGGCCATGAGGGATACCGGGAATCGCGGCGCCTCGGTGTCGGTCTTGGAAGGAAAGCCGTTGATCTATTCGATTTTCTGGCCGGTGGTCTGAGTGGCGATGTGAAAATACGATCGGCGATCCGCGAGGTTGATTATTACCGCAACAACGTCATCGACGGGATCGCGCTGTGTGATTCTCCCCGGGTCGGCAACACGCTGCTTGCCGGAGCGCGAGACGGCGGCCCCACGCCGATTCTCGAATGGCTGCCTTTTTTCAGGGAAGGATCACAGCGGTGGATATTCACCGGGGGATGCCACGGCAACAGACGGATAGCCCTTTGGCCCTTCCAGCCGCTCATCCTTCCGAAAGAAGAATTTCCCCACAGGATAACCTACCAGACCATCCAACTGGGCGATCTGATTCTTCTGCCTCTTCCGTACGAGATCACCATGGAGTCGGGCCGTCGCATTGTCCGGGCCTGCGAAAAAGCGGCTGTGGAAAGCGGTATGGGTGCGGACACGCGCTTTGCGGTAGTGAGCGTTTCCAACGGTTACACCGGCTATTGCACCACTCCCGAAGAATACAGCCGTCAGCGCTATGAGGCGGGACATACGATTTACGGACCCGACACCAATCCTTTTGTTGCCGCTCAGACCGCGAGACTTTTAGGCGACATGGCCAGGGAGAAAGATTTACGCGACCTGCCTGGAGAGCGGACTTTTCATCTGACCGGAAAAACCTTCTATCGGGATTATGAAGCGCCCCGGGGAAAGCGCGCGGTCATTGCCGAGCCCGCGCCCTGTGTCTCTGAAGACAGTGAGGAATGCCGGACTTTCTTCTGGGCCGATGTTCCACCGCCGCTCATCGACCTCCATCGCCGCCTGGTGTCCATCGAATATAGTGAAGACGGGGCAAAATGGTTTTCTCTCGAAGACCGAGGCATCCGCGTTGACGACGACGGTTATGACGTTTCGGTGAGTTTTACAGGCAATATCACAGACGACAAACTGGGAATATACGAGACCCGGTGGCACAACCCCGAGAAGAGGGAAGGGCGATGGTACCGGTTCCGGATTGAACCCAGGCACGGGCAGGAATTGCTTTTTTCAAAAGTGTTCAGATAACAATTGGATGTGCCTGTTTATTTTGGACAGGCTGATAACAAATCTCTCCTCAATACTTCCTCTATATGTTTCCCGGACGTGCCGGAATTTCAATCCCGCTTGGGCGCATCAAGTGTTGATTATCCGCGGCTGGATGAGAGGTGGTTGATTCCTGACGGCGCCTTTTTTGTTATGAAGGCTCAGCGGCCTTCTCGCGGCCCATGACAACATATGTGTCGTAGATGGTTTCCGGCGGAGCATACAGATGATGATCAGGTTTTTTCTTAAGCGTAAGCGCTCCGGCCGGGCAGGTTGTAACGCAAAGGCCGCAGCCGATGCAGCGGTCTGCATGAAATCGGACCTGATCGTCCTTCATCGTAAAAGCTCCCACGGTGCAACGCGTAGCGCAGACACAGCACCGGTTGCAGAGCGTTTCATCAAACAGGCAGACATAATTGCTTTTCACTTCCAGAGCGGGTGCCGGAAACAGTTTGAGCGAGATCAGCATGCCGCAGCAGCAGGAGCAACAGCAGCACATGGCCTCCACCTTTTGGGAATTCAATACATGGATGACCAGGCCTTCCGCCTCGCTTTGCTTGAGAATAGCCAGAGCCTCATCCGTGCGGATGTAGCGGGCCATCGTGTTTTCCACATAATAATCAGCCATGGTATCAAACTGCAGACAGGTCTCCAGCGGATGGGAACAGGTTTTGCCGGACAAACCCACGGCCTTGCGGCAAAAGCATTCGGCGACGGCAATGCGCGATTTCCCCCTGATGATCGACGCCGCGTCGTCGTAGGGAAAGACCGGCCGGTCGGAAACGATATCGGTGTTAATGGGAATGGATCGCAAATGGGGTGTTTTTTGCCCGTGAAACGTTGCGCCCAGGCCGCTTCGATAATACCGGGAGATGTCTTTCAGGAGAGGCGGATTCAAATTATTCAACTGGTATTCGTAGATGCCGACAATGAATGGCATGGGGCGATAGCGGATCGTCTCATCC
>CAZDYR010000270.1:0-4089 GCA_964509625.1 uncultured Smithella sp.
TCGCGCGGCACGACCGGCAGGCGTGGAAGACCACGCCGTCGATTTTGTAGTCTTCGATCAGGCCCAGCAGTTTTTCCACCGTGGGATTGCCGCTGCGCTTGCGGGCTTTCTCGTGATAGGCCGTGTAGCGCGGGAAAGCCCGCCAGGCCAGAAAATCCACCGGGTCTTTGACATGGGACGGCACTTCAACCGGGTCATAACCGCGATAGACGTTTTCAATGACAAACACGGCGCCGAAACTTTCAAAGTAGTTAAAGATCCAGAGCGTGTGCCAGGGCGGCAGGCCGCCGCCATAGAGGATGCGGTATTTCTCGTCCGGGATGACGCCGATTTTGTTGTCCACTTTATATTTCACTTCGTCGTAGAGCTTCTGGTAGAAATCCACGGCAACCTGTGTGCCGCTGTAGTAATGGCCGGCAACCATAATACTGAAGTGGTCCTGAGAAGGCATGGGACAGGGGACGGCCACGCGCAGCCGGTCGATGTCATACCAGAGCTGCCAGGCTTTATCGCCCAGACGGATGCACTCCCAGAGCCTTTCGGGGTCCATCTTTTTTCCGGTTTGCCGCTCCAGAAATTCAATCAGCGCCTGGAGCTGATCGCGCTGATATTTAATATAGTAGTCGCGAACCTCGTTTAAGTCATCCTGCGGCGGCGGGGCAATAACATCGATGCCAAAGGTCGGCGCCTCCAGATAACGGCTGGTGGCCTGATACCACTTGAAGCGGGGATCGCACACGGCGGAACTTCCCAGCATCATGTCCGGCAGCGGCATGCCGCCGTCGGGACTGTTGTCCGGAATATGCCCCAATTCCTTGCGCAGAGAGTCAAATCCCAGGCCGATGCGAGCGTAGCTGCACAAAACCTGTGAATAGCCGTCCGCTTCGGCTTTCAGCAGAAAGCGGTCCATGTCGCGCTTGGCCGCGCAGAGCCCCGCGTAATTTTCCGTGGGCAGCGGCACAACATCCATTGCCCGCAGAATTTCATCATACTGCGATGCGACCATCATGTAGGCCACCTTCTGCCCTTTGGCCCTGGCTTCGTGTGCACTCGCATAAATGTTTTTAACCATCCCGCGCACCAGGCGGGCTGTGTCCGTTCCTTTAACCGCGGTTGTTTTGACTTGTTGAGTTTGTTCCATATTCATTTCCTCTTTAATTGTAAATTTATCAGACTGCTCAGAAACATTCAGATGCAAGGCACCCGAGCCCAGAGGAATGAGGCGTATTGTTACATACGCCGCAACGACGAGGGGCGAGGGAAACGCAGCAGATGAGTGTTTATCAGCAGTCTGCTACCCTATCATTTCTAAAAACGCCTGAATGCGTGTTCTAAGCTGACCGATTGTCGATGTCGAATAATCGTCCTCGATCATCAGCACCGGCAGTTTCAAACTGTTTAAATATTCCCGAAGATCCGGTCCCTCCAGTTCGCAGGTGTCGCAGTAGCGGACAATATAGAAAATCACACCGTTTGCCTGCCACTGGCTGATAAAATCCTTCATGTAGCCGAAACGGTTTTCCAGATCTTCCGCGCGGTTGCCGGCTTGCGGCTTGAGGCTCCGGGGACAGTGCGTGCAGATGTAGCGTTTAGCCAGGCCGTCGAGTGGATCGCCGGTTTCGGGCACGTCGTCCCAGAAAAAGCGCGTCCCTGTGCACAAATCATCCATCACCACATGCGCGCCGCATTCTTCGACCAGCTTGATAAAAGCGATATCGTCAATCTCGTTGCCCCACAAAAAGATGCGCGGCAGGCCGTCCGCCGCAGACGGGGGACGCTTTTTCACTTCATCAATAAACGCTGCAACCAGTTCGATGTGCTCCGTAGCGGGAATCCCCATGCCGGCCACCAGCACTTTGGTGATTTCCGTTCCGGTGACGCGGGGCGGATTTTCCTTGCGCAGTTCATAGAGCTCCCGAAGCATGGCGCGGCGACGATTGTAAAGTTTAATGGCGTCGCGCAATTTACCCTCATCCATTGTTTTGCCGGAAAATTCTTCCAGGCGGCGAATAAAATATTGCAGCTCCTTTTTATAAAATTCATCGGATGACGGGCCCATCATGTGCGGTACGTTGATCATGTGATTGAAAGGCGAGGGTTTGTTGCTATGCCAGATATGGTACATCCGTTCGATGGTATCGCAGCTGTGCGGGGCGACAAAGCCGTCGAGAAATTCATATTCGCCCTTGAGCGCCATGTTGAAACAACTGCGGGCGAAGGGACAGGCCATCGGTTCAAGCAGCGCGTCCGCTTCGTCAATGGGATCGGTCTGCGAACCCTGAATACGGTAGGGGACCATGTCAAAGGCCGTGATGATTTCGTCGGGCACAAAGCAGCAGAAGTAGCCGATGACTTTTTTGCCCGAGTCGTGCAGCTCCCGCGCCCGCTTGCCTCTTTCGTTGTAGATGGCTTCAATTTGTTTAAAGACCTTCATGAGCAATGTTCCCCCTGTATCCTTATCTTATGAGCGTCAATTATTGATTTTCTTGCCGATAAAAGCAAGTTGCTTTTTGGGGGATCGCAAAAAATAAAAAGACGGCTGCAGCGACTTGATCACAGACTGCTGAAATGATATGTTTTCATCATGGCGAAAACGATTATTCAGATTTATGAAGTGCAAAGACCCAAAGAGGCCGAAGCCCTGATTGCCCTGGGTGTTGATCATATCGGGAGTGTTTTGGTGTCCGGTGAAAGATGGAAATTGCCGTCGATTCGCAAAACCGTTCAAGTCATTCAGCGCTTGAAAGCCAAAAGCGGCCTGATTCCCCTGTTTAAAGATCCGGTAAAAATTTTTCAGGCCATTGATTACTATCAGCCTGATTTTGTTCATTTCTGCGAGGCGCTTTCACCCTTTCCGGGAGATCAGGCCACCGTCATCCGTGAATATGACGCACTGCTTTCACTTCAGATTGACGTCAAGGACCGTTTCCCGCGTCTGGAGATCATGCGTTCACTCAGCGTGCCGCGGCCGGGTGTTTCTCAAGCGGATGATGTTCTGAAAAACATTCTGCGTTTTGTTGAGCTCTTCGCGCCTTTTTCTGATTATTTTCTCATCGATACGCTGATCGGAAATCCGGGAAACCGGCCGCTTCAGCCCGTGGCCGGTTATGTCGGAATCACCGGCCTGGTCTGTGACTGGAGCATCGCGCGCGCCGTCATCGAGAAAAGTCCGCTGCCGGTTATCCTGGCCGGCGGGATCTCCGGGCAGAATGTCTACGACGCGATTGTTCGGTTGCGGCCGGCGGGCGTGGACAGCTGCACCCAGACCAATGCGCAAGACAGAAAGGGATGTCCCATCCGTTTTAAGAAAGACATGAAAAAAGTCCGGCGGCTTGTGGAAGAAGCCCGCCGGGCCGATGCGGTTTTTCAGGGGGGCGGTCGTGCCGCTGAGATTCATGAATAAAGAATACCAAACCATTGAGGCCATGATATCCCTGTACTGCAGGGAGTGTCATAAAACAAAAAAAGACCTGTGTTTTTCCTGTTCGGAACTTTTAACCTATGCGAAATCAAGGCTCGACAAATGCCCTTATGCCGAAAATAAACCCACCTGCGCGAAATGTCCCGTCCACTGCTACAAGCCCGAGAGGCGAAAACAAATTCAACTGGTCATGCGCTATGCCGGACCCAGAATGATGCGTTCGCATCCGATTATGGCAATCCGCCATCTGGCTCAGAAATTAAAAAAAACGCCGAAGGGAAAACCATGAAAATTGCCATTATCGGAGCGGGTCCCGGAGGACTTTACGCGGCACTCGCGGCGGCAGAGAGAAATATCCGGGTTGATCTTTTTGAAAAAAGAAAAGTCGGGGAGGGGATTGTCTGCGGCGAGTGCATCTTCGATTCACTGAACCTCATGCCCCGGCCGGGCCGGGGATTGCTTCGAGGGGTGCGCGAGGTTGTGTTGCAGGGACGTCAGTCTTACACATTTCCCTTGAGCCGGTACAGGCCGCTTTGGATGCTTGACCGCAAAATCTGGCAGCAGGATCTGGCGGCGCGGGCGAAGGACCGGGGCGTCTCTGTTTATGAGGATTCCAGGGTGACGTTTCAGCGCTTAAACGAGATGCAAAAACAATACGACTGGATTCT